>JAUSNX010000007.1 GCA_030656015.1 Methanobacteriaceae archaeon | reverse complement strand
AACTTTCCCGTCATTTGGTAGTCCATTTTGGTGGACTTTAGTTTCTACTATAATAATGGGCGTAGGCATTGGTGTACTGGCTCAACCTCAATTAGTTGTTCGTTTTATGACAGTACGTTCAAATAAAGAACTCAATAGGGGTGTTCTTATTGGTGGTATCTTTATTTTTGTCATCACAGGATCAGCTTATGTTGTTGGTTCACTTTCTAATGTTTTCTTTTTCCAACAGATGGGACAAATATCTATACAAGTTGCTGCAGGAAATGTAGATAAAATTATTCCTATTTTCATTAACTCAGCTATGCCGGAATGGTTTACCTATCTTTTCTTGTTAACATTACTTTCAGCAGCTATGTCTACTTTAAGTGCGCAATTCCATGTTCAAGGAACTGCTATTGGTAGAGATGTATATGAAACTATTTTTAATAGAAGTGGAGATAGATCAGTACTGATAACTCGTATAGGAATTCTTGTTGCAGTTATAATTGCGGTTATTTTAGGATTTACCCTTCCTGGGAGTATTGTTGCTCAAGGAACGGCACTATTCTTTGGATTATGTGCAGCTGCTTTTTTATCTGCTTATACTTGTGCATTGTTCTGGAAAAGATCAACCAAACCAGGAGTTATAGTGGGTATGGTGATGGGAACTTTCACTAGTTTATTCTGGTTATTGTTTGTTTATAAAAAAACAGCAGTTTCTTTAGGGATTTTTAAAGCGATCAGTGGTCAAAATCTGATTATTAATACTCTACCATGGCCTCTTGTAGATCCTCTGGTTATTGGAGTACCCGTAGCCATGTTCTTTACAGTGGTAGTTAGTTTGCTAACTAAACCACCAAGCAAAGAACACTTAGATAAATGTTTTGAAGGTTTTTAAAAAGAGAATAATTAATTTATTCTTCTTTTTAATGGATTTTTTTGCTTTTTTTTCTTTTCTTAGAATTATAAATAAATTTAAATAATAATTATCTTATTCTAATTATTCAATTTTTATTTTGACTAATTTAGTTTAGAGGAATTTATAAATATATAAATAAAATAGATAGTAATGATTAAATATTAAAGATAATATTTAAGATTGAATAAAATTAGGAGGTGGATGTATGGAGGTTTTAGGTATACCAGATCCCTGGGTTTGGGGAGCTTACATTGCATGTATTTTAGTTACTCTTCTTTGCATTATTTATGGTGTTTTAAATTGGAATAAAGGCGATGAAGATGAAGAAGGCCAAATAAAAGAAGAATTAGAGTGGGAAAAAGAAGAATTAGAAATGGAAGAAAAAGAATTAGGTTTTTAAACATCATTTATCATTTTCAGCAAATTTTAATTTATTTAATATGATAACATGTCTTCAATTACTTTAGGTCCCTCAACAATTGCCAGCCAGTTTTGGTGTGAAATGGCAGTAGATTTAAGGCGTAAATATGGAGAAATTTCCACACCAGAAAAAGAAAAAGGTAGTGAAATTCACAAAAACCGTTTTCTTGAGGTTTTAGAAGAAATAGTTGTTGAAATTAAAACACCTGGAGATAAACTTCATTCTAATGTTCATAACATCCTTGTAGGGTTGGAACTTTACGAAAAAGAAGGTTTAACCCGTGAACTTCCAATAGTATCCAAATTTAGTTCTGCTCTTTTAATGGGAATCATTGATGAAGTAAGAGAAATAGAAGAAATTGAAGTTCATAATAATAAACGGGTGAAAACTAAAAAAACCCAAGTAGTAGAGATGAAAACTCGTAAAAGTCTAAATCCACCGTCGGCTCAGCAAATAATTCGTGATAAAATGCAGGGAATGATTTATTGGTATGGGCTTAACTCCATGATAAATAAAGAAACTGAAATGGGAGATTTCTGGCAAGTATATGGTGTTGATTTAATAGAAAATGATTTTAATGAACTTATTTTAAGCGAAGAATATATGAAAAGCCTTGAAATTCCCCAAAAGGAATGGAATGAATATGGAACTCTTCTTTCAGTGGGGAATTTAATTAATGAAATGCTTAAAAAAGCCAGTACATTACCCTCATTATCAGAAACTATTGAAATTAATTATATACATCAAAAAACATTTCAAGAAGTTCACAAAGAAATATACAGATTTGATGAACGGTTTTTTTCACGGGGTATGAAATGGGCACTTGAATACTGGGCTGGGAAAAGAGAACCAACTTCGGTTGGAGATGCAAATAATTGGAAATGCAATTTTTGTAGTTATTACACTGTTTGTCCTTCAATACACAAAAAATGGAAAGAAGAGGAAGGTGATTAAAATTCAAAATGAGATCAAAGAAATCATGGAAAGGCTTGATAAATACGTTGCTAAGCCTGTAAAAAATCCAAATCCATTTAGAGTGTTGATTACAACCATTTTATCCCAGAGAACACGCGATGAAAACACTGATGAAGCTGCAGCTACCCTTTTTTCTGTTTATAAAACACCTGCAGAAATTGCAAATGCTCCAACTGAGAGAATCGAAAAATTAATTAAAAAAGCAGGTTTTTTTAGAGTTAAAGCAAAGAGAGTTAAGGAAGTTTCAAGAATTATTCATGAAGATTATGATGATGTTGTTCCATGTGATATAAATAAATTATTAGGCCTTCCAGGAGTTGGAAGGAAAACTGCAAACTGTGTTCTGGTTTATGGATTTAGAAAGAATGCTATTCCCGTGGATGTACATGTACACCGGATTTCAAATCGTTTGGGGCTTGTTGATACAAAGAATCCTGATGAAACTGAGTTTGAACTTGCTAAAATTGTTCCTGAATGTTATTGGCGTGATTTAAATGAAAAATTTGTGCGTTTTGGGCAGGATATTTGCCGGCCAATTGGGCCAAAACATGAAGAATGTCCCATAACTGATTTATGTGATTTCTATAATGAAAGTTAACATTTATGGATGAATCACGTAATTATTTCAACTTTTAATTAAAGTTAGATCTTTTAAATATCTTATTGATTTTTTTTAGCTTCCATTTTAGGTTTTTAAAATCATTTTGTTGTTAATATATATTTTTATATTATTACTAACCTTCATTCTAATAAATAGAATATATATACTTTTTCCAATTGATTCAAATCGAAAAGTATTAATACATGATATGAACGATTTATCAGTAATACGTAATATTAAGTAAATAAAGTGACATGAAAATAGTAATACGTAAAAGGAGAATTTATATGAAAAAAGAATTCAAAAAAATATTGGATCATCCAATAGATAGGAGAACATTCCTGAAGGCTGTGGGCGCAGGGACCGTGGCAACACTGTTTAGTGGACAAGCGACCATGGAAGAAGTCTTTGCAGCTTCTCCAAAAGTAGGAATACTCCAACTTGGAACATGTGCGGGATGTCAGGTTTCTCTGACAGAATTTGGATTAGATATGAGGTATATCAGTTCTTCAAGCCCAACTGTTGCCGATATACTACCAACAATAGACATAAAATATGCACCACTTCTAGTAGATGTTCTAGCTGAATCATTTGAACATATGGACTCCCTAGATATTTGTATAATCGAGGGTATTGCAGGTCCGACAGTTGAGTCTTCAGAACTTCTGGATCACGCCAGATCGATTTCAACTAAGGTTGTTGCATTAGGAGATTGTGCATCCTACGGTGGAGTTCCTGGTTTGAATTCAAGAAAGGGTCTTTTAGATCTTCACCCTATAAACGAAGTAATTTCAGTAGATGCATACATCAGAGGATGTCCACCACAACCAGAACAAATATGGTACATGGTAACTGGTGGAGCTATTGGCGAAGCCATAAAACCTGGAAGAGTATGTGATCCATGTATCTATGATCCTGAAGGCCCTCAAGCAAGTGAACTAGGTCAGCCAGGATGTAAAAAACATCTCGGATGCCAGGGTCACGATAGTCCATGGCAATGTGGAGCTACAAGAAGCACTGGTGGAAAAGCACCATGTACACTGGTTGATGATATTTGTATAGGATGTTACAGAGACCAGTACCCATTAACACCATATTATGTTAAAGGTCAAGTACAAATGAGAAATCAATATGGGGCTGGAAATGAAACTCCTAGTGGAAATACAACAAACGCAACCACAAACACAACAGCAAACAAAACAAGAATGATAGGTAAATAGGTGATTAAATGGTAGTTGAAATAAAACCCGTAACTAGAATTGAAGGTGATGGAAAACTTGAATTAGAAACCGAAGTGGTCGATGGAAAATTAAAGGTAAAAAATCTTATAACGCCCACCGATGGAACTTTGAATTTACCAACAGATAATGCTGCAAGGTATCCCAAATTCTGTGTCACAGAATTTAGAGGATTCGAGAAATTTGCAGTGGGAGAACAACCAGAAACTGTTACAAAATTAGTCCCAAGAATATGTGGTGTTTGCCCAGTCCCACAGAACATGGCAAGCACATGTGCTGTTGAGGCAGCCTACGGCACAAACATAGTTAACAATGCAAAAGCGGTTAGAAGGCTCATGGTTGCAGTACACACAGTCAACAGTCATCTTCTGCACTTTTTTGTACTTGCTGGGAAGGATATGCTGCCCCATAATATAATAGACCAAGAACTTCCTAATATAATCAGTGCCCACAACAAGGCACAGGCTTGTGTAGCAGTATTTGGAGGAAAACCAGTTCATCCTGCATCATGTATTCCTGGAGGACAAACTAAAGTCCCAAATACAACAGAAATTGGACAGATCAAAGCCCGAATGCAAGAGATACAAAATTATGCAGTATCCCTTTTAGGTACTTTAAAAGGAGCCCTATTGGCCCTGCCAAACGACTTTGGTATAAGGCCCTGTAATTATATGAGTTCTGGTATTCCTTTCTACAGCGGTGTTTCAGGATCATTTTCATACTTTGGAACATCTGGAGGAGTTTTAATAAGGAACCCCTCAAATCCAACAGACTTCAACTCAGCCACAATAGTACCATTTAACCCAACAAATGTGAAAGAAGAGGTCATAACACCCTACGGGAGCATAATAAATCTTCCAACAAACTACAGTTACACCAAAAGACCATACTATACCCATAATGGTGTAAACTATGTTTGTGAAGTAGGACCTTTGGCAAGACTGGGAGTAGCATACAAAGCAGGAGACAACGTTGTAAAATCAACAGTTGACAGTATTGCATCTGATTGGGGTGCTACTGCAAATGATATATTATCTCCTTCAACAAGAAACAGACACATAACAAGATTAATAGAAACAGTGATAATGATCGACAGAATTCTAAATGGTGGTTGGGCTAATGCAGTAGCTCAAGTGGACAGTTATTCACCCCCCACCCCGAAGGCAGGATCTGGTATTGGTGTAATTGAAGCACCCCGTGGAACCCTGACGCACACAATAACAGTAGGATCTGATTTAAAAACTGCATCATACGACTGCATGGTACCAACTACAGCAAACACAGGGGCTTTTGAAGAAGCTGTGGCAGATGATCTCGTGGAGATAAGACCAGAAACAATGGCATTATTAGGACGCGAACCCACTGAAGACGAAAAACTACTTTTAGGAGATGCAAGCCGAACCATAAGAGGATTTGATCCATGTTGTTCATGTTCATCTCACATGATAGAACTAAAAAACCCAGATGGCACTGAATAGTGCCATCTCTAAATTATTTTCAGTGGAAAAATGATCTGTGTTGTTGGCTTTGGAAATTTGTTACTTGGAGATGATGGAGTAGGTATTCAGATAATCCAAAAACTCGAAGAAAGGGATCTTCCAAATCAGGCTGATATAATAGATGCTGGAACATATGGGGCGATTTTGTTTAGTTTAATTGAAAAATATAATAAAATCATTATTGTTGATGCTTTTAGATCCAATCAGGATATAGAAAACATTATATTCATGAAGGCATCTCATATAATAAAAGAGAAGGAGAAATATTATTTCTCAGGGCATGATTTAAGTCTATTTGATATAT
Source organism: Methanobacteriaceae archaeon (assembly GCA_030656015.1). Lineage (NCBI taxonomy): Archaea > Methanobacteriati > Methanobacteriota > Methanobacteria > Methanobacteriales > Methanobacteriaceae > Methanobacteriaceae archaeon. Next base: position 5,556 of record JAUSNX010000007.1, on the reverse strand, counting down.
TTTCAATGATGAAATCAGTTTATTCAGAGAAGATCCTGGATAATATATGCATTCTGGGTATCAGGATTCATAAAATCGAAGAATCATTAGAACTTTCAGATGATGTGACAAAAAGTGCAGAAATGGCTGTAAATATGATAACGAACAATTTCCTAAGTGGTGATGAATCATGGATGAATCATTAATCTCACATTTTGAAGAGCTAAGAACTAGATTGATAAGAATAGTTATAGTAGTTCTAGGATTATCTTGTGCAACATTTCCATTTGCTAATCAATTACTTATTAGAATTCAGAATGATTTACTGCCTGAAGGGATCCGTTTGATTGTTATAAGTCCATTAGAAGCAGTATGGGCACAAGTAGAAGTATCTTTACTTGTTGCGTTTGTTATTGCTCTACCATACATTCTTTATGAAATCATGAAATTTTTAAAACCTGCCCTTAAAGGTTCTGAAAATTCCTTTTTAATAAAAACTATACCTCCTGCATTGATACTTTTTGGAATTGGAGCCATATTTACTTACAAAATTGTGCTTGTAATGACATTAACATTCCTTATTGGTTATGCAACCTCTTCAGGAGTTACGCCACTATTATCTTTAGGGGATTTTATTTCATTTGCACTTCTTATGATATTGACATTCGGGCTCCTATTTGAATTACCATTAGTATGTGGTGCCCTTGCATCCCTTGATCTAATTGATTCTGATACACTTACAGGTAACAGAAAAGGAGCTTACGTAGGTATTTTGGTAATTGCAGGAATTTTAACACCTGATCCAACACCATTTACACAGCTTATCGTCACCTTCCCTATGATCCTCTTATTTGAGGTGAGTATTCTTTTGACGAAATACATCCATAGAGATATAAAAACAGATGTTGCAAATGAATCGATTGGTTAAGGAGGTGAAAAAATGATTGGTGGACTAGGAATGCCAGAACTTCTAATAATTCTCTTTGTAGTACTTCTACTTTTTGGTGCAAAGAAGCTTCCCGAACTTGCCAAAGGAATGGGTAAAGCTTTGGGAGAGTTCAAAAGGACTCAACGTGAAACCGAGTTTAAAATAAAAGAAGAATCAGATCAGGCAAAAAATACAGAAAAAAATACAGAAATATCAGCAGATAAAGAAGAAATCAAAGTGGAAAATGAATCTAAAGAAGAAACACTACAAACAACTGAAAAATCAGAAAATAAAGCAAAATAGTAAAATGAGCTTTAATCTATTTTAGCCATTTTATTTATTTAGTTTCAATTTATAGTGGAGAAGGTGATTTATTAAACTTATAGAAAAATAAATTCTATTAATTTAGTCTTTAATCCGTCTAAAATCACTCTTTCAGACTTTTTCATGAGTACAATAGTTTAAAACTTTTGGTACTTCACTATAATTTCTTCTTTTAAATTTTTATTAAATTGTAGGTGAATCAAAAATGAAGAAAGAACACTTTATATTAATTGCAATTTCTATAGCCATCATTGTATTGGCTGCATCCATATATGGGCTTTCTAGATCTCCAAATATTTCTACAAGTCCAATAACATCATGGAATCCGCAAATGAAGTCTCCACAGATAGATCCCACATCATTTGTAGATATTTCTGCCAGAGTAATCGGAGACGTGACTATTGGAAGTAACGTTTTCATTGGACCATTTGCATCAGTGCGTGGTGATGAGGGATCACCTATTTATATTGGTGATGGTTCAAACATCCAAGATGGTGTGATTATACATGGTCTTAAAGACCCCAGAGTAGTTGTTGGGGGTAAAAATTATTCTGTCTACGTTGGAAAAGAAGTTTCAATGGCACACGGTTGTATAATTCACGGTCCTGTCTTTATTGATGATAAAAGTTTTATTGGCTTTGGTGCAGTGATATTCAAAGCAACCATAGGTAAAAACTGTGTTATATTACACAATGCAGTGGTAACAAACAACGTGAAGATATCTGATGGTAGACTTGTGCCTGCAGGCTCGGTTATCGATGATCAGGCAAAAGCAGATGCATTAGGACCAGTTCCAGAAGATCTAAAAGAACTACCTCCAGATGTAGTGAAAGTCAATAAAGAACTGGCAAACACATACAAACGCTAATGGGATGTTAACTCAGTTTAATATGTTCCCCCCATTATTTTTTAATGATAAATGAGTTAATAATATCCTATTAGTTTTTTGTTTTTTTATTTTTTTTGGCATGATTATCTTATTTAATCTAACTTTAAAAGTGGATAAACTTCGCAACTCATAGATTTGATGATAAAAGTTCTAAAACATCTCAAAATATAATTCTCAAAAAAGCCCCCTAAAAAAGATTAAAAAAGGGGATTCAAAAATTATTAATTTAATAAGACTTTTTTTATAACAAATGCATTTTAAATTATTATAACTGATATTATCTGCTTAAACTGTGAATTATACCTTAAAATATGTGTTTCCATAATCTAAACTTTAAATTAATAACTGATAAAAAAATGAATCTCAAAATTCAAGCTACAATATTACTAAATTTAGTATCCTTATTTAAATTTGTTAGATATATATGTGTAGAAAATTAATAATATGACTAGAATCTGGTTAATCCTAATCAAAAAAATAGTGTTAGCAGTCGTGATTTGGGTTTTGTTACTATGCACTATAAAAAAAAGAAAAAACGTCAAGATGTAAATGAATCTAACAAATCAGAAGACATCTTTGTAGAACCTGATAGTTTCAATGAAAAAATACATTTAAATGAGGTTTTTAAAGAATCTGAAGAGGGATATAAATTCCCTATTAATAATTCTAAAGTTCCAATAAACATCTTCTCTGAAGATATGAAGATTTTAGATGTAAATAAAAAGCTAATTCAACTCTCAGGATATTCTAAAAAAGAGCTTTTATCCATGAAAATGAAAGATATATACCCTGAATCAGCTGAAATCTTGAGTAAAGGAATAAAAAAGATAATTGAAGCTAAAAAATTTCCTATTTTTGAAATTAACTTACATACTAAAAAGGGGAAGATTATACCTGTTAAAATAGTTGTCACTGAACTTAAAAACTATGGTCCAAAAAGTGTTTTCCTAGGTACTGTGAGAGATAATGATGCACTTATGCAAATAGAAAAAGCTTTAACTGGTATTGAAAAAAGTTTTAGAACATTAGCTGAGACTTCATTTGATATTATCATGCTTTTTGATCGAGAATGCAGAAATCTTTATGTGAATCCAACAATCGAAAAGCTAAGTGGTATTCCTCCAGAGGATTTTATTGGCAAAAAGTTTGTACAACTTGGTTTATCTGATGATTTAGTTAAACTGTACAAAGAGACTGTTTATAAAGTTTTTGAAACCAAAACCGATGATCATGTTGAATTAAAACTTCCTAAAGGTACTTGGATAGATGCTTTTTTAGTGCCTGAATTTGATGAAAAAGGTGAGGTAAAGTTTGTTATAATTACTGCACGAGATATCACTGAACGTAAAAAAATGGAAGAAGCCTTAAAACATAGTGAAGAATATCAAAGAACCATTTTTTCTTCAGTCCACACTGGAATTATTGTAGTTGATGAGAAAACCCATGAAATACTTGATGTTAATCAAGTAGCCGCCGACCTCATAGGTGTTTCAAAAGAAAAAATTATGGGAAATATATGTCACAGATACATATGCCCCGCTGACGAAGGTAAATGCCCCATCAGTGACCTTGATCAAGTTTTAGATAATTCTGAACGTGTTCTTTTAGATGTTAAAGGTAATGAAATACCCATATTAAAAACTGTGATTCCAATAAAATTAGCAGGACGTGAATGCCTACTAGAAAGTTTTATAGATATGACTGAACGTAAAAAAATGGAAGAAGCCTTAAAACATAGTGAAGAAAGTTTCAGGGCTTTATCCGATGATTCAATTGACCTTATCATGCGTCATGATAGAGAGCACAGACACCTTTATGTAAATCCCATTGTTGAAAAGTTTACAGGTATTATGCCTGAGGACTTTATAGGTAAAACACTTAAGGAAATGGGATTTCCAAAGGATTTAGTGAAATTGTGGGAGAAAGCTATTGACAAAGTATTCAAAACAAAAAAAATAACCACATTGAATTTGAACTCCCGAAGGGTATATGGATAGATGCATTGTTAGTGCCAGAATTTGATGAGAAAAGTGATGTAAAAATTGTTTTAACTTCAGCACGTGACACTACTGAACGTAAAAAGATGGAAACCGCCTTGTCACGGGAAGTTTCAATTAACAATGCTCTGGCTAAATTATCAAGAAATCTCCTGTCTCAATCCTCAATTGATGATATTTCATATCTTGTTTTAGAACATGCCAAAGATCTAACTCGAAGCCAATATGGTTTTGTAGGATATATAAATCCTAAAACAGGTTATCTAATGGTTCCTACCCTTAAACGAGATTTCCGGAAAGAATTCAAGAAAAAAGATAAGAAAACAATTTTTAAGAAATTTAAGGGATTGTGGGGTTGGGTGTTGAATAACAAAGAGTCAATCCTCACAAACGATCCAGCCTGTGTTCCGTAGTGAACACCTAATCCTCCTGTGAAAAGCCCGTAACCATAACAATTTTGTATTTTGTCTTTCCTACCAGCTCCGGCCATAGTAAGTGCTCTACCCATCACTTCTCCCCAGATTTCCAGGTCTTTTTGAGTATATCCTGATACTGTGGGTTTACCCGTTGTTCCTGAGGAGGTATGGACCTCTATTATTTCTTCTTCTGGAACCGCAAACATTCCAAAAGGATAAGCATCCCTTAAATCAGTTTTAGTGGTAAATGGTAATTTTTCAATATCTTTTAAAGTTTGAATATCTTCTGGTCTGATATTCAATTTATCAAAACGATTTTTATAATAAGGAACATTTTCATAGGCCCTTTTAACCACTTCTTTTAATAATTTTAGTTGTAATTCTTCTTTTTCTTTATTGGACATGCATTCGGCTTCTTTGTTCCATATCATGTTATCACTGTGCTTATTTTTTTGGATCCGGCTGATTAGTGAATTGGCATAAATCTAATACAATATTCTCAAATATTTTATTTTATAATTTTATTTATTATTTAATTTGAATTAATTTAAATTCTAAATTTTTATTATTGAATCTTATATTTACTTATTTATAATTAGATTTATTAATATTCAAAAAACATTTGGCAATTTTTAAATAATATAATTGTTTAGATAGTAATGAATTTCAATAATTCTTTTGAATTTAATTCTTGGAGATTAAATGGAGGCTATCATCAAAATGAGTATAAAAAGAGCAATAAAATATTAATTTGAAATAAGCTGGATTAAATTTTAAATCATTTTAATGGGGTTTAGTGATTATATGAATATATTATTATTATCAATTATTATTTTGGCATATATGATTATAATTGGTTATACTGGGTATGTAGCTTGGAAACGGACTAAAACTGCTGAAGATTTCATGGTTGCCGGCCGTACCACTCACCCGTATATTATGGCCATGAGTTATGGTGCTACATTTATTAGTACTGCGGCTATTGTTGGTTTTGGAGGTATAGCTGGACTTTATGGGATGGGA
>JAUSNX010000006.1 GCA_030656015.1 Methanobacteriaceae archaeon | reverse complement strand
GGGTTATACCGGTCCTAAGGGTAGGTTATCCACGTGTTACTGAGCCGTTCGCCACGAACCCCCGAAGGAGTTCGTTCGACTTGCATGGCTTAATCGAACCCCAATAGCAGTAGCCTCCGCCAGGATCAAACGGATTTGCTAATATATAAAATATTGGGAAGTATAGAATTGTACATGTTAAAAAGGAGTTATTTAGTAAACATACCAAATATCACCACATTCTACCATAAATGACCAACATCAAACACAAACACTATTTGCTAAGCAAAGGTTTGTGCTCTCATTTAAATAATTGTAAATAATAGCCAAATGCTCAAACACAGCCGTTCACAGAACGATAAAATCGCGCTCCGGCCGATGCCTTATACATCGTGGCACATACTATACACGACACTCAAAGAAACACAAAATTATTAGAAAATATTGCAAAATCAGCAATATTCAATGTTTTCAAATTGATTTGAGTGAAAAACAATTACAATAAAAAATATATTAATTGTAATTAATAATATACAGATAAACATGTAGATAAATCTTTTGATTACTGAGTATTTTTTTAATCAATACCAAAAAAGGAAATGAATTAGAATGGCCAGTCACTTAAAAAAAGAAATTTTAAAAGAATGCCACCAACAAGGTATATATTTGGTAGGGTTTAGTCAAGTAGGGCGGTGGGAAAATCCTCCAGAAGAGCTTCCTAACAAATTTAAAGATTGGATTCCCCCCCAATTCTGGCCACAAAATATCTACCCCGAAACAAAAACCGTGATTGTTATGGGAATTCCATTACAACTGCCCATAGTGGAAACCGCCCCTTCCATTTACTACCACGAATTATATAAAACCGTTAATTCACTTTTAGATTCTAAGGCCTATGAATTATCAGAATATTTAAATCAAAAAGGATTTGCCTCCATCTATCTTCCCAGGGATGGTTATGGGGACATAGATGTACTTCTTAAAAAACCAATGGCCTTCTTTTCCCACCGCCATGCTGCTTACCTAGCAGGAATGGGATCTTTTGGTCAAAACAACACGATTTTAACACCAGAATACGGTCCCAGAGTAAGATTTACTTCTATTTTCACCTCGGCAGAAATAGAATCAGATGAAATACCTGGTGACGACCTATGTACTCAGTGCCAGCTTTGCATTGAAGATTGCCCGGTAACCGCCATACCACCAATATCAAAGCATAATAATGATATTATTCCCCTAATAGACAAAATAAGCTGTGCTAAGAGAAGCAAAAGTTTAAGAGAAAAATATACAAGTCCTTGTGGAATCTGTATAAAAGTATGTCCCGTAGGTAAAGATAGGAAATTGTTTTCCCGAGAAAATATGGAAATATACGCTTCTAAAAAAGGATTTGAAAACTATAAAAAGGCCTGGAAACATGTCAGATCCTATGGAAGTAAAGACTAAAAAAATAAAAAATAGATGAAATTAATATTTAAAGTTATTCCCTCATTTCCAGATCCATCAGTATACGCACCATGGCCGGTTCCTGATTAATATCTACCGAAAGAGAGGCTCCCTCATCCATATAAAGTGAAGTTAACATGAAATCACTGGATATTTCATCCATTCCACATCCTTTACTGGTTTTGATACTGAAAATTTCACCCTCAGTACCATTAAAATAATCCCTTACCATGGTCGAGTCCCTACCCATGACCCTGATCATTATCATGAGATGTTTTTCACTGGAATAATGTAAATCTCTGATGAATTCTTCTGGAACAATCAATTGTTTTAGTTTTCCAGCTTTATTTTTCTTAATAAATGTTAAAGTTTCTATATCTTGTGACAAATCCAACCATCCCCTGATTTAAAAAATTCTGATATATTATTATATAATATTTATTAACTCAATGATTTATTAATTTCGATATAATTTTTTAATAAAGCATCAAAATAAAAAAATCATTTTTTGGTGGCCTTATAATATAAACGGCCAAATTTAACCAGTATATAAACAATTACCAGTATAATTCCTATTATGGCTACTAAAATTCCTGGGGTCATTATAGAAACACCTATTAATATATTTAAATTATTATAATATCATTATACTGATTTAATTATTAATTCCATATAATAATATATAATTAATATGAAGTAATTTCAAGTATTAATTAGAAATTAAAAAAGTGGAAATTGAATTCTAAAAATCCCCACTATATTAAACTGATAAAATGACCAAATTAAAGCTTCTAAACCCTGAAAAAATAAAAGAAAGGGCATCTAAATTGGAAAACTGGCAAGTAATTGATAATCATCATTTATTGGGGACTTTTTATTTTAATGACCTGGCCGGGTCCATGCATCTAGCGGTTAAAGTGGGTCGTCTGGCTGAAAAAATGCAACATGACCCAGAAATGAGTATTGGTGCTGGAAAAGTAGAATTAAGTATTTTCACTCATGATGTTAGTGGTTTAACAGATTTGGACTTTGAATTTGCCCAAAGAGTAGAAGATCTACTTAAAGAATAAATTATTCAAGTTCCCAAATTTAAATCTACAAACAAAGAGCTTATTGAAAAAATTAATTATATTCCTGGAGATTTATACATGATAACTGTTAATTTAAAAGCAGGCCTTGGAAATCAGTTGTTCCAATACGCTTTTGGTCGTTCATTATCCCATGACTTAAATACAGATCTTTTATTTGATTTATCACATTATGATAGTGAGTATTCTAAATCTATAATACATGACTGCTATAATTTACATTATTTCAAAATAAATGATGACTTGAAATTCTCTAATGATATAAAATCAATTGCAAATCTTAATTTTTATGATGAAATTTCCTTTAGCAAAATAACCGACTTTCCTTCTCTAAAAAATTTCAATAAACTACAAATTCCGGCACACTTTGATGGTTACTGGCAATCTGAAAAATATTTTATGCATAATGAAAAAATAATTAGAAAAGATTTACAATTTAAAAATCCTCTTAATGGCAAAGATAAGGTCATTGCCAAAGATATAAAAGACCATAATGCCGTGGCAATGCATATCCGTAGAGGAGATTATCTGGATTATACCAAGTTTGGAACGTGTAGTACTGATTACTACAAAAAAGCGGTTTCTTTCATAGAAAAGCGCGTAGAAAACCCTAAATTTTTTATTTTTTCTGATGATCATCAATGGGTTAAGAAAAATATCCATATTTCACACCCTACTTATCAAGTCACCCACAACGATATCGAAAAAGGACACAAAGACCTTCATTTAATGTCACTATGTAAACATTTTATAATAGCCAATAGTTCTTTTAGCTGGTGGGGGGCCTGGTTATCAGAAAATGAGGATAAAATAGTTACTACACCACAGCCATGGTTTATTTGTCGCCATCCCAATCTTAGATACATTGACAAAGGAAAAAATTACTTTCCAATTCCTAATGACCATAGTAAAGTCTTTAATGACTCTAAAATAATTTTATTCAATTTAAATCCTTCTAAATATTCTTTGAATATTCCTTCAGTTCACAATACAGACTTAAGTGTTGATAAAAATATTTTAAATATTAAAACATCAGGGAATGATTCTAAAATATATTTAAAAGAAATTCAAAAATTAAATGAAGATAATGATGTTATAATTAAAATATCCATGAAAGCCAAATCTTCTGGTGTTTTGGAAGTGTATTACACCACCAAACAATCAGTTAACCATACTGGATATAATAAATTTTATTCATATTATTATGAAAACGATGATCTGGATATTTACGTTTATTTATCAAAAGAATTTTTATTAACAAACTTAATGCTAGTGCCCTCTTCAATTGGTGGAACTAACATAGATATAAGATCATTAGAAATTCGCGAAATTAATAATTCTAAAAAATTTTACTCAAACACCTATAAAAATGTCTCTAACAAAATCTCTAATTTTAGAAATATTTTTCTCAGGTTAAATTAATAAAAAACCAAGCCTAGTTGAGTCCTATATAAAATCAAAAAAGAAAAATATACTCATTAATTACTCATCCATAAGGTCTATGAAATTATCCATGTCGGTAACATTGAATACAAACTTGTGTCGGGCCTTTTTATTTCCCAGACGCTTCATGGTCATTAAACACGATACAGCAGAATCTTCAGGGCTGGCCTCTACTATTTTTTCAAACCATTCAGCATCTTCATCCTTTTCAAATGTCATTTCCATAACATTAGCATGAAGATCCATACTACATCCCCTTTTTTCTAAAATTTTCTCTAATTTTTTCATTTTTTCTCCATTCATGAAATCGCCATGAAAATAATAAAATATTATATTATTAATTTATATTTGAATTCATTCAGTTATAATATTTGATTTATTAAATTAATTAATATCCTAGATTTAATAAATTTAATTGAATCTTAACGATAATATTAAATTAAAGTTATTAAATACTCTAAAAAAATCAATATAATCTTGGGTGGGGTCCTAATGAATGCTGCAAAAATATCCATAATAATACCAGTTTATAATGTAGAAAAATATCTGGAGCAATGCTTAGAAAGTGTCATTAATCAAACGATGACTGAAATAGAAATTATATGCGTAAATGATGGCTCTAAAGATAAATCACCCCAAATACTGGAAGAATTCGCTCAAAAAGATGAGAGAATAAAGGTAATCCATAAAGAAAACGGGGGCATTGCATCTGCGAGGAATGAAGGTCTGAAATATGTAACTGGAGAATACATAGGATTTGTAGACTCTGACGATTGGATAGAGCCTCATATGTATGAAACATTATATAATAATGCTAAATCAAACGATTGTGACATGGTAATGTGCTCCGCCCATCGTTTTGATGAGGTTACCCAAGAATTACTTTATGATCTGCCTTATTTTACCTTAGAATTTTTTAATGAATCTTTTAATGATGTTGTTTTTAATTACCAGGCCACTGGAAATTTTTTATTTAAAATCAATGTTACACCATGGAATAAAGTTTACAAAGCCAGCTTTTTAAAAGAAAATAAAATAAAATTTCCAGAAGGTCTTGATTTTGAGGATAATACATTTTTCTACGAATCCTATTTAAAAGCAAATAAGGTTTCTCTGGTTAGGGATCATTTATATTTCTATCGAATAAATCGACGAGGATCATTTATAGCTACTGGAAATAAACGATTTTTTGATGTTATTCCTATTCAAAATTTAAATGAAAAGTTAGTGAGAGAATATTGTCCAGTTTCCCTGGATTCATTCCTAAATTTTAAGATTGAACAATTTATTTCCCGCTGTAATCAAGTTGATGAAGAATACAAACAAGAATTTTTGGAAATTATTAAAGAAGATTTGTCTAAAACGGATATTGATGATTTTAAAAAATTAAATGAGACTAATCAAGTTATATTCAATAATTTGATGAAATCTAACACATATAAAGAATATGAATTATATGAAAAAATTAGTGAAATGCAAAAAGAAATAAAAGCAGAATTGCATCACCAATCAAAAGAATATGAATTAAAAATAAAACAACAAAGATTAACTTTTGATGAAGAATTAAAAATAAAAAATAGGCTAATTGAAGAAATAATGAGTTCTAATAGCTGGAAAATAACTGGACCCCTGCGAAATGTTCGAATTTTATTTAAAAAAGCATGATATTTCACCATATAAATCTTTATCTATTTTAAATGAACAAATTAATAATATACATATATGGGATAAATGGCACAAAAAGATGTGAATATTTTTATTAAATAGTGGAAAATAATTTATTATACATTATGATTAAGTTTATCAATTAATTATGGAGAACATCAATGAAAGCCAATAAAAAACTTTTAATTCCAATATTACTAGCCATTTTTACTATTTCATTATCATTTAGTATTAGTACGGCCTCAGCAGTACAATCCACCATATATGTCGATCCCAATGGGAGTGACAATTGGAGTGGAGAAATTCCTACATTTAATGGTACTGATGGGCCCAAAAAGACTATTAAAAATGCTATTGGAATCGTAACTACTAACGGAACCGTGAAAATTAGTAATGGAAGATACTTGGAACATGGAATAATCATTAACAAAAATGTAAATATTAATGGAGAAAACCAGAAAAACACTATAATTGATGGGCAATATTCCGACAGAATATTCTTTGTTCAAACAGGGATTCAAGTAAAAATAAGTGATTTAACAATTACTAACGGACAAACAAAAGATAGTGGGGGAGCAATATATTCTAAGGGTGCTTTGACTGCAAATAATATTTCTTTTATAAATAATAAAGCCCCTTATAATTATGGAGGGGCTATAAAAAGTAATTATTATTCATTATACCTAAATAACTGCACATTTACCAATAATAGAGCAAGATTATCTGGAGCCATAGCAGCTAGCTATACATCAATAACAATAAATAATAGCATCTTTAATTATAACAAAGCAACTTATGGACCAGGTGGAGCCGTACTTAATTCAAGAGGATCTTTGACCGTCAAAAATAGTAAATTCATTAGTAACTCTGCAACAAAACGTTTTGGTGGCGCATTCTACAATACAAAAGGATCCTTATCAGTTACTAATTCCATATTCATGTATAATACAGCACCCGAAAGTGGAGCAATATATGCTGAAGATAGTACCCGAACCATATACATAAACCAAAATACTTTCATTAAAAATCTGGCAAACAATGGCCGTGGAGGGGCATTATACCACTGTCACGGTACTTTAATTGCAAATAACAACATATTTACAAACAATAGGGCCACCATTAATGGAGGGGCCATTTATATAGATAGTTCTGGATTACCAAGTGTGAGTTACAGTAAAATGATTATGAACAATTGTAGTTTCACCAACAATACTGCAAGTAGATATGCCGGCGCCATATACAATCATGGGACATTAAAAGCTACTAATTGCATATTCCTTACTAACCGAGCAATTACTGTGAGTGGTGGGGCCATTTGCAATGCTAGAGGTAATTTAATATTGGCCTACAATAAATTTACCAGTAACAAATCAATTAAAGGTGGAGCAATTTACAGCCATTACGGAAAAATAAATATAACTAAAAACGTTTTTAAAGGAAACCTTGGAAAATACTTGAAATATAAGGGTTTATATCTTTATCAAGCTAAAGGAACTGTAAGTTACAACAAATTTAGTTAATCTAATTATTTCAATAGTATTAATAACTTATTTTTTATTTTTTCAAAAAATATAAAACTATTCTTTAAAACTATAATTTAATATATTAAATTATACTACTTCTAACATAAATAAGTCATATTAATTACTTCAAAGTAAATTATCTTCATATTAATTTAATATTAACTATTTAATTTGAGTTGAAAAAATGAAAGTTTTAATTATAGGTTCAGAAGGCATGCTAGGGCATGATTTAGTTGATGTATTATCTGCTGAAAATGAAATTAGTACAACCACCATTGATACTCTGGACATAACCGACATAGAAAAAACCATTAAAACCGTGAAAAACATCAAACCCGATGTGGTTGTTCATGCAGCTGCTTTTACTGATGTGGATGGAAGTGAAACTAATGAGGATTTGGCCTATAAAGTGAATGTATTAGGAACCAGAAATGTGGCTGTTGCTTGCAGTGAAGTAGATGCTGCTTTAGTTTATATATGCACAGATTATGTTTTTGATGGCACAAAAGGTAGCTCATATTATGAATACGACCAAACCAACCCATTAGGAGTTTATGGTAAAACCAAACACCAAGGCGAAGTTTGCATTCGTGACATTTTAAATAAATTTTATATAGTTCGAACTTCATGGTTATACGGGTTCCATGGGCCTAATTTTATTACTACTATGCTTAAATTAGCCGAAAAAATGGATAATATTTCTGTTGTGGCTGATCAAATAGGTTCTCCCACATATACTGTTGATCTGGCAACCGCAATTTCAGAACTAATAAAAAAACCAGCTTACGGAATATATCATATAACTAATAGTGATCACTGTTCCTGGTATGAATATGCCCAAGAAATCTTCGAAAATGCCGGAATTGATATTGAATTAAATCCTGTTAGTACCGAAGAATTTGGTAGCCCGGCACCAAGGCCAAAATATTCTGTTTTAGAGAATTATAACTGGAAAATGGAAGCTTTTCCAAAAATTAGAAGCTATAAAGAAGCTTTAAGAGAATATATGGATTTATTGTAATATATTTAATATTAATAATCGCTTCTTGATTAGCTAATAAGTTAGGACTTTGACCATTATACTGAATTTGTGAATAATAAGTTGATTATTGGAGTGAAATATGTCTAAAACATTATTTTCTATAAGCATGGTCAAAAATGAATCAGATGTCATTGAATCATTTGTACGTTATAATATTAATATTTTTGATGGGATGATTATTTTAGATAATCAAAGTTCAGATAATACTTTAGAAATTCTAAATTTACTTAAAAAAGAAGGTCTTAATTTATATATAATTAAAGACGAAGATAGGGAATTTGATCAAGCCATTAAAACAAACAAATTATTATCCTGCGCTATAAATAAATATAATGCAGATATTGTGGTTCCCTTAGATGCAGATGAGTTTATTATGACTCCTCATAATAAAAATCCGCGCGAATTTTTAGAAAAGATAGAATTTCCAACTTTAAGTTTAGTTAAATGGAAAACTTATGTCCCTACTTTCGATAATGAAAATGAAATATTCATCCCATCCAAAATAACTTTTGCAAGGGACGATTATGGAGAATATTGTAAAGCCATCATACCTAAAGAACTCGTTGAAAAATTTGATGTTAAATTAACAAAAGGAAATCATAACATATCTAATTCTAAACATGATAAATCAATAAAAAAATTTCTTAGTAGTGATTTACGCATAGCTCATTTTCCCATACGTTCAGAAGATCAGATAATCGCTAAGATTGCTGTGGGGTGGATTAATACGTTATGTGATATTACTCACGGTGAAAGTACATCTTGGCACATTAAAGACATGTTTAATTACTTAAAACATGAAGGAAAAATTGGAAAAGAAGATATGATCAATTTCGCCAAAAAATATTCTTTAGATGACCAGGAAAAAGAAGTTAAGATTGAATATGATCCCTTGGATTTAAAATTATTTAACAATATTTCCATAAAATATGAGAATTATGAGATTGATTACATTTCAAATATTTTAGAAAACTCAGAAACACTGGCTAAAGATTATTCAAATTTGAAAAAAAATTATTTAAATCTGGAAAAAAATAAATTAGATGAACAAGAAAGATTTAAAATTGAAATAGCTAAATATAAAGCCAATAATGATAATTTAACACTTAAATTAAACAAGCTAAGTCATGGGAAAAATCAATTAGAACTTAAAATAAATGAATATGAAAATAGTACCTCATGGAGATTAACTTCACCTATGCGCAAATTTATAGCATTTCTAAAGAATTAATAATGTTTTTATAATTGATTAATTTATTAACTTGGAGCAAAAAAAATGAAAGGAATTGTACTTGCAGGAGGATCCGGTACCCGGCTTTATCCAATTACTAAAGCTGTTTCAAAGCAGTTGCTTGCTATTTATGATAAACCAATGATTTATTATCCATTATCCGTTCTTATGCTGGCGGGTATAAAAGAAATATTAATCATATCAACCCCTCGAGATTTACCCCAATATGAACAACTTCTAGGAGACGGTAGTGATTTAGGTATATCTTTCTCATATGCGGTTCAAGAAGAACCTCGTGGCTTGGCCGAGGCATTCATAGTGGGTGAAGAATTTATTGGAGAGGATAATGTTGCTTTAGTTCTTGGAGACAACATATTCCACGGCCATAGATTCAGCGAGATTTTAAAAAGAGCAGCCTCAGTTCAAGACGGTGCAGTTGTCTTTGGTTATTATGTTAGAGATCCTCATGCTTTTGGAGTAGTTGAATTTGATGAAGAAGGTAATGTGTTATCATTAGAAGAAAAACCAGAACATCCTAAATCTAATTACGCCATACCCGGCCTTTATTTCTATGATAATAGTGTTGTGGAGATAGCTAAAAATGTAAGGCCTTCTGATAGAGGCGAACTGGAAATCACATCTGTTAATGAAGAATATCTCAAAAGAAAACAGCTAAAAGTAGAACTTTTAGGTAGAGGAATGGCTTGGTTAGACACCGGAACCCATATTGGTTTATTGGAAGCCAGTAATTTTGTAGAGGCCATACAAAAGAGACAGGGATTTTATATTGCCTGTTTAGAAGAAATTGCATTTAATAATGGATGGATCAATGAAGAAAAAGTTTTAAAACTGGCTAAACCTTTGAAAAAGACAGATTATGGGGATTATTTAACAGATTTAGTTAATAATGAGTTTTAATATTCACTAGTCCTTGAATTTGAATAAGGAGAGATTTTTAATGAGTAAATTTAATTTCACTGAAACTTCAATTGAAGGAGTATATATTATAGAACCTACTGTATTTGGGGATGATCGTGGTTATTTTATGGAAACTTACCATGAAGAGGAATTCAGAGAAGCAGGTCTTGATTTCAATTTTGTCCAGGACAATCAGTCCAGGTCCAAAAAAGGAGTTTTAAGAGGTCTTCACTTCCAATATACAAGACCGCAAGGCAAACTAGTTAGGGCCATTAAAGGAGCAGTATTTGATGTGGCCGTTGATTTAAGAAAAGATTCATCAACTTATGGTAAATGGGAAGGAGTTATACTCTCTGAACAAAACAAGAAACAGTTCTACGTACCTGAGGGCTTTGCCCATGGTTTTTTAGTCTTATCCGATGAGGCCGAATTCACTTATAAATGCACTGACTTTTATAATAGTGATGATGAAGGTGGTATTCTATGGAATGACCCAGATATAGGTATTGATTGGCCCTTAGAGGATATTGAAGAAGTCAGTTTATCTGAGAAAGATGAACAATGGAATTCATTCAAAAATACTAAGACTGATTTTTAAACATTTATTAATTGATTTCAAATAAACTACTAATTTTTTTTGCATATTCTTCTTTTGTTAAGCTAGTGAGAATAATTTCTTTCAGATCATGGTATAAACTATTTCTCGATTTTTCATGAACATATTCATTATGCCGAAACATAGTATTCCAAATATGGAAGCCCCATATCTCATTAAATTTTAATCTCGGAACGATTATTGAGGATGGTTCTAAAAAATCCATAAAATCAAAATAATTAATCGACGCAATAAAATTTACATTAGCTAAATATTTAGAATAAGAATTATATTTAGTATCCATTAATGATTTGAGTAAATGAGGACCAGTATCTCCATGCATTACATTATCTTTTACTTTATCCATGTAATCAAGCATATATTCTAAAAATTTATCTCCTTTGTTTAGCTTTAAAAAAGCATTATTAGGAATTATTTCACCATCAGGATTTCTTTGAGAAGATATTGATGGACCTACAATATTCATTTCATTTATATTCTTTAATGCAATTATATCACAGTCAAACCAGGCAGATCCTCTATCATAAAGACATTTAGCTCTAAACCGATTAGCAAATCCAGAATAAGATCCTTTATTGAAACCTTCTTTATATTTGAAAATATTTGATTGAGAGAGAATCTCATTTCCATCCATGAGCTTGATACCTTCAGGAACATTGTCTAATTCATCGTAAACATACAATTTCACATCATGACCGGTTAAAAGCATGGATTTTAGTGATATTTGCTGTAGCTCCGGTAAATTACCATCATCACTAATCCAAAGAGTGAATAAATCAATTTTTTTCTTTTTTTCTTCATTTTTGATTTTATTTGAAAAATTTTTTAAATATTCGAAAACTACCACAGTAACACCTACATAACCCATAATTAAAACTATCAATTAAGATTATTTGAGTTAATTCTCGATTTAATTCAAATTTAATATTATCAAATAGATTTAGCTTTATTTAACGGTTTATAATATTCTTTTTTAACCAGACAGACAGTATAAATGTTTTCTGATGCAAAATTTTTATTAACACGTTTAAACCCAAGCAACTTTTTTTCTAAATCTTCGGTTTCTAAGTGTATTTCACCTATTATCATATCAATTTTTTCTAATAGGTTATGTTCAATTAAATTATCAATTATTTTAGACTCCGCACCTTCAGTATCTATTTTCAAAACAATATTGGAGTTATTCTCTTTTTCAATTATATCTGAAATAACTTTGCCTGCTTCTTTTACATTTGCCTTTTTAATTTTCATGAGATCTTTTTGAGAAACCCATTCTGATTGAGTTTTTGCAAATTCAATATTAGTTGTCGTTATTCCATCATATCCCGGGATATAAAACAAATCTAATTCTTTATCTTCATCATAAAGGCCAAAATTAAATGGATGAATTTTATCATATAGTTGAGGATTAAGATTGAAATTTTCTAAAGCTAAGTCATATGTATTGGGGTCTATCTCAAAACCATATATTGCACTACATGAATCAAAATTTGCAAATTTCAAAGAAGCATAACCCCTATTCATCCCAATATCAAGTACAACAAAATCACGGAACATGTATAATTGGGGTACAGAATATTCATTTCTTGCAAAAACTGAATCAATTGTCCAAAAACGATTATTGGTAAAAAATTTAATTCCATCCTCAGTCTCTAAAAGAATCCTGTTTTCTTTATGTGAAAAGGCCAAAAGTTTGATATTATTGTAAAAACACATTTTAAAAAATGTATCTGTGTCCATTGATTCAAACAAATGTTCTTCTCCATTAAAAAAATAATATTTATTTTTAGAATACCAATCAGCGAATAAATTAAGTTTATCTGATAAATTAGCATCCCTAAGATAATTTGCTTCAAAAAATTCGTTGATTTTTTCCTGATCTTTACCATATCGCGTTATAGTTTTATTTATTTCTATACGATCTTTTAGATATAAATTAAAAGAGTTATTGGCCTTTTTTAAAAGATTTATAGGATTTTTAAGATTCATTTTATCTCCAATATATATTTTAATATTCTAATCTTATTCAAACAATTCTAATCAGCATATAATTTAAAATGATAAAATAGATTATATAACAAAAAAATATAAATAAGTTATTAAAGTTAAATGTTGCTTTAAGCTAATTTCTAATAAAAAAATGATTTTAATTGGATTTAAGATTTAATAAATATGGAATAAAGTTCATAGAAAAAAGTTAATAAAGTATTATACTAATATAGAAATTTCTAAGGAGTTAAATAATGACAAAAATACTAATTACGGGTGGAGCAGGATTTATAGGGAGTAATTTTGTAAGATATATGCTTAATAAATATCCTCACTACGAAATTGTCAACCTGGACTCCCTTACCTACTGCGGAAATTTAGAAAATTTACATGGCATTGAAGATAATCCTAATTACAAATTTATCAAAGGAGATATTACTGATAAATCATTAGTTTGTGACATAGTCTCAAAAATAGATTATGTTATAAATTTCGCTGCTGAATCTCACGTTGATAGGAGTATTGAAGATCCAGAGATATTCATTAAATCAAATATAATTGGAACACAGGTACTTTTAGATGCTGCTAAAAAATACGGCGTAAAAAAATATTTACAGGTTTCAACTGATGAAGTTTATGGTTCTTTAGGTGAAAGTGGTTATTTCAGAGAAGATACACCCCTTGCAGCCAATAGCCCTTATTCAGCCAGCAAAGCAGGTGCTGATTTAATGGTTCGTGCTTATAACAAAACTTTTGATCTGCCAATTAATATAACTCGGTGCTCCAACAATTATGGGCCTTATCAATTCCCAGAAAAATTAATTCCATTAATGATATCCAATGCCCTAGAAAATGAACCTTTACCTGTTTATGGCGATGGATTGAATGTTAGAGACTGGTTACACGTTTATGATCACTGCACTGCTATAGATCTGGTCCTTCACCAAGGAAAAATTGGGGAAGTGTATAATATTGGTGGAAATAACGAAAAGAAAAACCTAGAAATAATTAAATTAATTCTGGAGAATTTAGATAAACCAGAATCACTTATTAAATATGTAAAAGACAGACCCGGCCACGACAGACGTTATGCCATTGATTCTGGTAAAATTCAGAGCGAACTAGGGTGGACTCCTAAGTACACGTTTGAAACTGGAATTGCTGAAACCATACAGTGGTATTTAGATAATAAAGACTGGTGGGAAAAAGTAAAAAGTGGAGAATATCTGGAGTATTATCAAAAGATGTACTCAGATAGATAATTGCCTGATAAATGTATTAAAAGTATAATGATATTATAATTATAAAAAATTTCATCAGGATGATATTAATGGAAGATAAAACTGCTCAAAAAATTGGTAATTATTGGTCAGAAATGAATCTTAAAGATGGACCTAAAAAAATAAGGTGGTGGGAGTTCCCATTAATCCATAAACATCTTAATAATCTAATTTGTGGGGAACCCGTTGATGGAATAAATCAATGCTTGAAAAAACGTCTTGAAAAAATGGGTACGTTGAAACATGGTGTGTCTGTAGGCTTTGGAGACGGAAATAAAGAATTGGAACTAGTTAGTGAAGGATTAGTAGATAAATTCACAATGTTTGAATTATCCGATGCGGGTATTGCAATTGCACTGAAAAAAGCAGAAAACTTGGGAATTGAAGATAAAGTTGAACTAATTAAAGGGAACTATTTCCTACACGAGTTTAATGAAAAAGTAGACTTTGTGCATTGGAGTCAGTCATTGCACCACATGTTTGATGTTAATAAATCAGTTGAGTGGAGTTATAAAATCCTAGAAATGGGTGGAATTTTCTACATGGATGATTTTGTAGGTCCAAGTAGATTTCAATGGTCAGATGAAGCTCTTGAATTAGGCTCAAGAATCAGGAGGATCCTTCCGGATAACTACCTGAAAAACCCATACAAACCAGGCAAATTGTTGAATAGAAAAATGTTAAGGCCTGATCCTCAAATTTTAAGAAACCAAGACCCAAGTGAAGCAGCAGACTCAGATAATATTCTGGAAAGTGTAATAAAATATTTTCCTGACGCGGAAATCACATTAACTGGTGGAACTATTTACCATGAAACCCTTAATGACATTCTTCACAACATAGATGAGTTTGATTTAAAAGATAAGGCCATGTTAGAGCTTTTACTAATTATCGATGAATTAGCAACTAAATCTGGGATCGAAAGCCAATATGCTACTGCTCTGGGAATGAAATCACCAAATAGTGTGCTTGATTCCAAAATAGGCAAAATAAACGAAAATCAATTAAATTATACTGAAACCCGTTTAAAACAGGCAAATAGTAAATTAAAATACACTGAAAATAAATTAAAAATAATTGAAGAAAAATACAATTATTCCAATCAAATTAAACAAGAAAGAAATCAAATCATTAGCAATATTTTAAATGAAAATGAAAAATTTTTAAATGAAAATGAAAAATTAGTTAGTTCTCTAGAAAATAAAAATCGGCAATTTGATCAAGTAAATTCGCATTTAAATAAATTAACATCTAGTATTTATGAACTCAATTATTTTAACAGTAATAGGCCATTGATTGAAAGGATTATTTCGAAAGCTCCCAGTTTATTTATTTTGGCTAAAAACAAAGGCCAAATAAAAAATGCTGTAACTGAAATAAAAGGATATAAATCAATAAAAAAGAATAATTTATTTGATCTGGGTTATTATCTACGAACCAACAGACATGTGATGATTTCAGGAAAAGATCCTCTTCTTCATTACATTTATCATGGATTTAAAGAAAATTTAAGACCCAACCCTAATTTTGATGGTGATTTTTACTTAGAATACAATGAAAGTGCTAAATTATCTAATTTAAACCCTTTGATACATTACAGTTTATATGGGATTCCAGAAGGACTGGAAATAAACGGAGATAATATTGATAATGTTAATAAAAATCCTGAAATAATCATAGAAACAGAAAATTGTGGAAAGTATGATGAAATAATAAATAAAAACGCTTCATTAATTAATTTACAGGATTTTGAAGATAGTTCACCATTAGTCTCGATTATTGTGATTACTCATAATGGTTTGGAACATTTACAGAGATTATTTAATAATTTCGCTGAAAATATTCAATATCCATCCTATGAAATAATAATAGTGGATAATTCATCAACAGACGATACAATAAACTTTTTAGAAAGTCTAGATAACCTGCCCTTAAAAATAATTAAAAATGAAGAAAACAAATCTTTTTCTGAAGCAAATAATGATGCTGTTAAAAAAGCACATGGGGAATTTATCTTACTGTTAAATAATGATATTGAACCTACGTATGGTTGGCTCAATGAAATGATGCAAACAGCTTTTAAATATAATAATTTAGGTTGTTTAGGTGCTAAATTAGTTTACCCAGATAGTAGTTTTTCAGTTTATAACAAAGATCAATCATTTACAATTCAACATATTGGGATATCGTTTAAGGAAGAATCTAATGGATTTATAAAACCATATAATATGGGTAAAGGACTTGAACCATTCGAACCAGAATGTAATATCGAGCAAAAAAGAGCAGGGGTCACTGCAGCAGTTTTATTAGTAAAAAAAGAAGTTTATGAAGAAGTTGGGGGTTTAGATGAAGGATACAAATATGGTTATGAAGACGTGGATTTCTGTCTTAAACTATTAAAAAACGGGTATGATAACATCTACTGCCCATCAGCACTATTATTCCACTATGAACACGGTACTGACGGAAAAAAACAATTAGAATCTATATTAAATCGGCATATATCTAATAAAAATCTTTTAAATTATAAATGGAATGATTGGCTAAGTAATAAGATTATTATTGACAAATTAAATAATGAGAATTTAATTTCAGAAGACCCATTAAATATATCATTTATGATTGGTGAAAGACATCCCAGTGCGGGTGATTTCACTGAGCTAATTATAAATGAAGCTTTAAAAAAATCGGGTTGGGATGTAAGTTTTGTATCTTCAGAAGATTATAAAAGCCTATATCACATAAAGAACTATGTAGACATAGTAGTTTCAACCCTACATAATTATTATCCTCTGGAGATTCATGGTTCTAAAAAGAAATTAATAAAAATTGCACTAATTCTTGATTCTTATGAGGAATGGATGAATAATCCTGTCTTTAATGAGTATGATTTAGCTATTACAAACAGTAAAACAACTTGTGAATATCTAAAAAGAGAAACTAATGTAAAAGCCAGACTAATTCCAGTAATTACTGGAGATATAATCTATGAAAACATTAAAATGATTACCAAATAAATTGAAACTAGATTTATTCTGATTTCTATAAATAACCTAACCATGAGGCCAGATCTAACCTTTGAGAACATATATCCCGCCATTTGGTTTAAAACCACCATATCCACCATTTAATATATTCCTTGGCAAAATATAATCCTGTTTGCATGATTATAGTAAGTTCCTATAATACCACCATCAATTGTTGGAAATACTGAGAATTAAATTTCAAGTTTTAAAAAAGATGAGTTTAATGCTAGAACATGAAAAACTCCGTAGACCTTGATTAAATATTATTCTTAAATAGAAAATAAAATATTTATTTATTGTGTTATTGGGAAGATATGTGATCATTAATTTCAAAATTATAGAGGCACAATATGAAAAAATCAAAACCTAGTCTTAAAAATTCATCACTAAAAGAAAATTTAAGGATATTAAAAAATAATTTAAGTGATGAATTTAATTCAAAAAAGCATGGCTTTGATTCATTTAAAAATAAAATAATAAAAAAAATAGTATCAGAAGAACCCGCCATTTTATTAACCCAAGAACAGGTAAAGGAAAAATATAAAGAAATTTTAAGTAAAAATGCATCAATCTTTAATCTACACAGTTTTAAAGATAATGTACCATTAGTTTCTATAATAATCTTAAATAGAAACGGTTTAGAACATTTAAAAAGATTATTTAAAAATTTTAAAGAAAATATACAATATCCACATTATGAAATTATCGTGGTAGATAATGCATCAAACGACGATTCTATCAGTTTTTTAGTAGAACTAGAAAAGTTTCTTCCCATAAAAATAATCAAAAATATAGAGAATAAATCTTTTTCTGCAGCAAATAATGAAGCGGCCCGCGTAGCAAAAGGAGAATATATTCTCCTACTAAACAATGATATTGAACCTACATTTGGCTGGCTTAACCAAATGATGTTTTCAGCAATGCAATCAGATGAAATAGGTGTGATAGGCGCTAAATTAGTTTATCCATATTCACCCGATTCAGTTTATAATATAAACAAATCATTTAAAATCCAACATAGCGGAATAGCATTCAAAGAAGAATCTGGTTTCATTAAACCATATAATATTACTAAGGATCATATTTTTAGCAATACAGACCACTCCGATGTGGAAAGAGCTGCTTTAACTGCCGCTGCACTACTTGTAAAGAAAGATAAATACTTAGAAGTTGGTGGTTTGGATGAAAACTACAATTACGGTTATGAAGACGTAGATCTTTGCCTTAAACTCTTAAAAGTAGGATATAAAAATATTTATTGTCCTAAAGCCCTTTTATTCCATTATGAATTTGGAACACAAGAAAAAACCAAAAAAAGGGAAGTAAAAAAACGGCGTTTAAAAAACCAGAAAATATTCTACCAAAATTGGAATCGATGGCTTCAAAAAAAGGTTTTTTCGGATAAACTAAACAATGTACAATTATTCTCAGAGTATTCATTAAAAGTAGCTTTTGTAGTTACTGAAAGTGGAACTGATGCATCTGCCGGAGATTATTTTACCGCTCTGGAATTAGGAGAAGGTTTAAAAACTTTAGGATGGAATATCTGTTTCTTAACTAGAAGAAAATCTTTTAAATGGTGGTATGTGGTTGAAGAAAACGTTGATATTATAATATCTCTTTTAGATTCCTACAATCCCCAGAAAATAAAATCTTCTAAAAAGTCTTTGATAAAAATAGCTTGGGCCAGAAACTGGTTTGAAAGATGGGTTTCCAATCCAGGATTTTCTGATTATGACCTTGTATTCGGATCCAGTCAAACAGCTTGTAATTATTTAATGGAAAAAAGCGGACATAAAGCTTTATTAATGCCTATTGCTACTAATTCAGCTAGATTCCATCCAGATATTTCACCATCCCACGATTATTTAAGTGATTACTGTTTCACCGGTAGTTATTGGAATGAACCCCGTGAAATAATTGAAATGCTTGATCCCAGAAGATTGCCATATACATTCAAATTGTATGGGGAAAACTGGGACAAAATTGAAAAATTTAAAGAATATAATCAGGGATTTGTCGAGTATTCTAAAATGCCAGAAATATATGCCTCTACAAAAATCGTTATTGATGATGCTAATAGAGTTACTAAAGGTTATGGGGCCGTAAATAGTAGAGTATATGATGCCCTGGCCAGTGGAGCTTTGGTATTAACCAATGGAGAAATCGGAGCAGAAGAAACATTCCATGGGAAATTACCTGTATTTAAATCAAAAGAAGAGCTAAATAATTTAATCGATTATTATTTAACAAACAAAAATGCCCGTTTATCAAAAATAAAAGAACTGCAAGAATTCGTGCTTGAAAATCATGCTTATATCAACCGTGCCCAGGCATTAAAAGAATCTTTAGAGCAGTATTTCTTTAAAACAAAAATTTCAATTAAAATCCCAGCACCGAGTTGGAAAACAGTCCATGAATGGGGAGATTATCACTTAGCACTGGGATTAAAAAAGGAATTTGAAAAAAAAGACTGTGATGTGATATTACAGATACTACCAGAATGGGATAGTAACGATGACGCTGATTGTGATGTAGTCTTGGTTTTAAGAGGTTTAAGCAAATATAAACCAAAAAAACAGCATTTTAACATAATGTGGAATATTTCTCATCCAGATAAGGTTGAAATAGAGGAATATAATCAGTATGATCATGTTTTAATAGCTTCTCAAATTTGGACTGATAAATTAAAGGAAATTATTGATGTTCCAGTAGAAAAAATGCTTCAATGTACAGATCCCGAGTTATTCAATCCGGAATTTTCCAGAGACTACGATCATGATTTGTTATTCGTTGGAAACTCAAGAAAAGTATTTAGAAAGATAATAAAAGATTTACTACCCACTAATAAAGATCTCTCCATATATGGGACTAATTGGAAGAACTTAGTGGATAAAAAATACATCAAAGGCAAACATATCCCCAATGATGAACTAAGGAAAGCATACTCATCTTGTAAAATATTACTTAACGATCATTGGGAGGATATGAAAGAAAAAGGATTCATATCGAATCGTTTATTTGATGGATTCGCTGCTGGTGCTTTTATTATATCTGACGAAGTTATGGGGGTCTCTGAGGTTTTCCGAGATGCATTAATAACTTATAACAATCCAGAAGAACTGGAAAACTTAATTAGTCATTATCTGAAAAATGAAAAAGATAGAAAACTATTATCTGAAAAAGGTAAAAAAATAGTTTTAAATAACCATACCTTCCAAAAAAGAGTAGAACATATTTTACAAATAATCAATCACCAATAAATATAGAGGTTGAATCATGAATAGACCCATCAAGCAAAAATTAATTTCAACATTTCCCTATGCATACATTATTCTTAATAGCAAAAAAACTGGCCTTAAAGTAGCTTTTGCTAATATCAAAGGATATAAATCAATTAAAAAATATGAATTGTTAAATAAAAGTTACTATTTACACAATAACCCGGATGTTAGATTATCTGGTATAGATCCTATTTTAAATTATATATATCATGGATTTAAAGAAGGGAGAAAGCCAAGCCCTCAATTTGACGGAGATTATTATTTAAGAAAATATTCGGATGTTAAAAATTCTAGGTTAAATCCATTAGTGCATTACAGTCTATATGGGCTCAATGAAAGACGAGAAACTATTAATCCAAAATTTTACAATTTAGGATTTGAACCATATTATAATTCTCAAATCGAAGATATCATAAACGCTCTGGATTCGCCCCAAAAAATATCCATCATAATACCCATCTATAATGCTTTTGAAGATACGGAAAAATGTATAGAAAGTGTTCTAAAACACACTAAAATTCCATTTGAAATGGTTTTAATTGATGATTTTAGTACTGATGAAAGAATTGAGGGATTATTAAGTAATCTAGAGGGTAATCAAAATATAAAAATAATCAGAAATGAAGAAAATAAAGGATTTGTAAAAACGGTTAATATTGGAATGAAAAGTACCGAGGGAGATATTGTACTATTAAACAGCGACACCATAGTTACTCCTAAATGGTTAACAAAACTAGTGGTGGCTGCTTACTCTGAAAAACAAATAGGAACTGTTACAGCACTATCTAACGCTGCTGGAGCCTTTTCAATTCCAGGAATTAAAACTGGACATCCCCAACTAAAAATAGAAGATGTTGCAAATTTAGTTGAAAAAGTTGCAGTTAATAAATATATGGAAGTTCCCACCGGCAATGGATTCTGTATGTTTATTAAAAGAGATTTAATAAATGAAATAGGACTTCTTGATGAAGAAAGCTTTGGCATGGGGTATTGTGAAGAAAATGACTTTTGCATGAGGGCACTTGAAAAATATTGGACTAATATCATAGACGAATCAACTTATATTTATCATAAAGGGGGTTCATCATTCTCAGATGCAAAAAAAGACCTTTTAAAGAAAAATAGGGCAATATTAGACCAAAAACATCCTCAATATACCAGAAAGGTTCGAGAGTTTTTAAAATCAGATGAATACGTAACTATCCTTGAAAGAATCAAAAACGCCCTTGAAAATGAAAATTTAGAAAATAATAACAAAAAACGAATATTGTACGTTATCCATAAAGGAGGAGGCGGAACAGTTCATACCAATCAAGATCTAATAAGAAATGTTGGAAAAAATTTTGATTGTTATATACTTTCATCCAGTTCTAAAGAAATAATTCTGCTGAAATATGTTGATGATGATTTTGAAGAAATTTTTTCTTGGGCAATTAAATCAGAATGGTCCGCAAGTGATTTTTATAACTCAGAATTTAGAGATATTTATTTCAATGTTCTTAATGGATTAAAAATTGATATTGTGCATCTTAGACATCTAATTAAGCATACTTTTGACTTACCATCCATTACATCAAAATTAGGACTACCAATGATAATATCATTTCATGATTTTTATTTCATTTGCCCATCCTACAACTTATTAGATGATAAAAATAATTATTGTGCAGGAGAATGCACAGAAGGAGACGGACAATGTATGGTTTCAATGGTGGAATTAGATGATCTTCCTATTTTAAAAGATTTTATTCCCCAATGGAGAAATGAAATTTCGAAAACATTAGACAGAGCTTCAGCTTTTGTAACTACCTCCGAATGTGTAAAAGACATTTTTACATCTATTTATCCACAATTATCCACCAAAAATTTTAAAATCATTGAACATGGCAGGGATTTTGATCCTATAGAAAAAAATATACTCCCCTACGAAATTCCAGAGCCATCTAAACCAGTGAAAATTGTTTTTCCAGGCAATATTAATAATCAAAAGGGTTTAAAACTCATAAAAGATCTCATGGAACAAGATAAAAATTCTATATTAGAATTTCACTTTATGGGTTCTCTTGATCCCGAGCTTGAAGATTGTGGTATTTATCATGGAAAATACGATAGGGAAGATTTTTGTAAGATTATAGAAAATATTAAACCCTCTTTCATTGGCATATTGTCCATATGGCCGGAAACTTACTGTCATACTTTATCTGAAGCTTGGAGTTGCGGAGTACCTGTTTTAACAACAAATTTAGGAGCACAGAAAGAACGTACCATTAAAAACAACGGGGGATGGTTTTTAGATTATCAAAACCCCATAGCAGCTTACCAAGAGATAATCAGAATATCTAATTCACCAGAAGAATATGAAAAAATTGCCAGAACAGTGCAAGAAATAAAATTTAAAACGACAAAAGAGATGGCTAATGACTATTTAAAGATATATTATTCATTTTTAAATTAAATGACATCATTCTTTAAATGAATTACAAACAAAATATTTTATATAATTTGCAAGCGATAATTAAATTTATATTTAACTAGGAGTAAATATGCGCGACCTTAAATTAGACAATCTAAAAGGCCTAGCAATGGTTCTAATTGTTTTTGGACATTTTTTTGAACAAACAATATTAATGGATTTTCAAATACCATATTTTATTTATATTTGCCGTTGCGCATTAGCTATGCCAATCTTTGTATTTGTAAGTGGTTATCTCTCTAAAACCGCTTCGGATAGTGGAACTAAAGCTTTTCGAAATATTTTCATGCCATATTTATTATTTAGCACACTTTGGATAATTTTCTCATTTTTAAAAGATGGGAATCTATCTTTAGAAAATTATTTCTTCCCAGCAGCAGGTTTATGGTATTTATTATGTCTATTTTATTGGAGAACTTTTTTGCCCGCCCTGGATAAATTTAAATATCCCATTTTATTAAGTATTATTCCAGTTCTATATTTAGGAACACTAAACATAAATTTTGATTTTTTAGCCATATCAAGAGCTATTTCTTTTCTACCAATATTTCTATTTGGTTTCTATTTCAAAGAAATTAAAGAAAAAATAAAAATAAAAAATATATATGTTGCAGTAATAGGTTTTATTGTTTCTTTATCAATATTCGCATTTGCAATCCAAAACCATGGTGCAATAATGAGTTTTAAACGTTCTTACAGTGAATTAGGTTTAAGTGATCCTAAAGGAATATTACTAACATTATTTGTCCTGATAGCATCCATGGTAGTTCTCACATTATTATATTCTTTCATGACATCCAATAAAACGTTTTTAACAAAAATCGGGAAAAATTCACTTGTTGTGTATGTGTTCCATTTCTACATTTTTCTCTCAATGCCACAAATATTAACAAATCTTGGATTAAACTTTATTTTGAATAATACCTACTATTCAATTTTATATGCAGTTTTGTTGCCGAGCCTAGTTTTATATATTCTTTCAAGAGATGTTTTAACTGAATGGACTAATAAACTCATTTTTGTATTCACAAAATTCATTACTAAAAATCCAGATAAAAACAAAATTAGTGATTGATATTCAATAAATTAAAATAATAAAATAAAGTGATATTCATGAAAATTACAATTATTGGAACAGGATATGTTGGATTAGTTACAGGCACATGTCTCTCAGAAATGGGAAATAATGTATATTGTGTTGATATTGATGGTGATAAAATTAAGAACCTTAAAAAAGGAATTATCCCCATTTATGAACCTGGCCTGGAAGAATTAGTTGTTAGAAATTTTGAGCACGGAAATCTGATTTTTACCAATAATTTAAAAGAAGGCCTGGACAATTCAGATATATGTTTCATAGCTGTGGGAACACCCGTTGGTGAAGATGGAAGTGCTGATTTACAGTACGTTCTGGAAGCGGCACAGCAAATTGGGCAAACAATGTCAAGTGATCTTATTGTCATAAATAAATCCACTGTACCTGTGGGAACGGCCGATAAAGTAAAAGATATCATTATTAAAGAATTGGATGAAAGAAAGTTGGATCATGATATTTCCGTAGTTTCAAACCCAGAATTCTTAAAAGAAGGTGCTGCAGTCGATGATTTTATGAAACCAGACCGTGTGGTAATTGGTTGTGATGAAGATAAGGTTATTGAAATATTAAAGGAATTATACGCTCCGTTTATACGAAACCAGGAACGATTTATAAATATGGATGTGAAAAGCGCAGAAATGACTAAATACGCTTCAAATGCCATGTTAGCCTCGCGTATATCCTTCATGAATGAAATGGCTAATATTTGTGAAAGGGTGGGAGCAGATATCAATAATGTGCGGATTGGAATGGGTAGTGATAGTAGAATAGGCTACAGTTTCTTATATGCTGGATGTGGATATGGGGGAAGTTGCTTTCCAAAGGATATTAAGGCATTAATACGAACTTCTAAAGATTATGAATACAACTCTGGTTTATTAAAAGAAATAGAAGCCGTGAATGAAAATCAAAAGTTAGTACTGGTGAATAAAATAATAAATCGATTTGGTGACGACTTATCAAATTTCACTTTTGCCGTATGGGGTTTATCATTTAAACCAGAAACTGATGACATGAGAGAAGCTTCTTCTACAGTTATTATTAATAAGTTAACTAAATTAGGAGCTAAAATAATTGCTTATGATCCTCAAGCCATGAAAGTGGCCAGAAAATATTACTTTGAGGGTAATGCTAACCTGAAATTTGAGGATAATAAATACGATGTTCTTAATGATGCAGATGCTCTAATATTAATTACCGAATGGAAAGAGTTTAGAAGCCCTGATTTTGAAGAAATAGAAAAAAGGATTAAAAACAAGATTATCTTTGATGGTAGGAATCAGTTCAATAAGGAAATTTTACATAATATTGGATTTGAATATTTCCAGATAGGTAATTAATAATGTAATAATATTAAACCTATTTAAATCAGGAAAAAGAAAAAGAAATGAGAATATATGAAATTAACAATTATAAAAATCATTAAATATTATTTTAATGTAAGTAGGGTAAAAAATGATCTTTGAAGAAATATTTGGCCATAGATTCTTATCTAATTTCAATAAATATAAGTTTCTACTTGCTGAATTAATTAAAAGGGATGTTAAGCTGAAATACAGAAGATCCGTCCTGGGAATATTCTGGAGTTTCCTGCAGCCATTATTTACCATGATAATATTGACTATCGTATTTTCACAGCTTTTTAAGAACAATATCGAAAATTATCCCGTTTACTTATTAACTGGAAAACTTGTATTTGATTATTACGCTGCGGGAAGTAGGGCAGCTATGGGATCTATTATCAGTAATGCCTCCATGATCAAAAAAGTTTATATTCCAAAGTATATGTACTCCCTCGGAGTGATATTTTCTAATTTGGTCACATTTTTAATGTCAATGATTGTCCTGTTTTTAGTAATGATAGCCACCCAAGCCCCATTTACAATTTTCATTCTTTCAGCGCTGGTGCCTATTTTACTTCTTTTAATGTTTACCATTGGAGTTGGATTGATAGTAGCCACATTAACCGTGTTTTTCAGAGATATAGAACATTTATACGGTGTTTTTCTTACCATGTTAATGTATGCTACCCCTATTATGTATCCAGCCGAAATTGTACCTGAAAGTTTCAGATGGATTCAAACTTTCAACCCATTATATGCTATAATAAGTCTTTTTAGAGCTTCAATTTTATATGGGGCCTATTTTGATCAAGGGCAACTAATATTCGGGACGGTTTCCGCAATAGCGTCCATTGTTTTAGGAATAGCTTTGTTTTATAAATATCAGGATAAATTTATATTATACATTTAAAATTATCTAAATAATTAAAATTTAAAAAAATCATAGAATACTGCTTAAAAAGTGATAATCTAATCATTAAGGGTGAAAATTTGGGAGAAACAGTTATCAAGGTTGAAAATGTTGGAATGGAGTTCAATTTAAGCCAGGAAAAAACAGATAACCTTAAAGAGTACGTTATTAAACTTCTAAAAAGAGAACTTATGTATCAGTCCTTTTGGGCCCTGAAAGACGTTTCATTTGAAGTAAAGAAAGGAGATAAATTAGGAGTCCTTGGATTAAATGGTGCTGGCAAGAGTACTTTGCTCAAACTCATATCAGGAGTTATGAAACCTACTCATGGCAATATTGAGTTAATGGGTCGCATATCGCCTTTACTGGAGCTTGGAGCAGGATTTGATCCTAGTTATACTGGTAGGGAGAATATTTTTCTTAACGGCGCAATGTTAGGTTATACTAAAGAGTTTATAGAAAGTAAATTCGATGAGATCGTGAATTTCTCTGAGATTGGAGAGTTCATAGATGTTCCCTTAAAAAATTATTCTTCAGGCATGGTGGCCCGGCTGGGTTTTTCCATTGCCACAACTGTGGAACCTGAAATATTAATTTTGGATGAAGTATTAGCCGTTGGAGACGCCAAATTTAAGGAAAAGAGTGAAAAAAGAATGAAATCATTCCTCAATGAAGACGTTACTGTTTTATTTGTTTCACATTCTATTGATCAGGTGAAAAGCCTGTGTAATAAAGCAATATGGCTTGAAAAAGGCAAGTTAATTATGCAAGGCTCTGTAGAAGAAGTAAGTGAAAAATATGAACAGAGTATTCACCAAGTTAATAGATAAAACATGTTTTAAGAGCATATTTTTGTAAATCTTTTTATAAAAAATATAATATAATCCTTAAGGTTAAGTTTATGGTGAATCTAGCGATTATTATACCTAATTATAATGGTAAACATTTCCTTAAAGAGTGTTTTGAATCTTTAAAAAACCAAAATTATCCTTTTGATGTGATTGTCATAGATAATGCCTCAGAAGATGGAAGCATTGAATACATTAAAGAAAATTATCCTGAATTCATTCTAATACAAAATAAAAAAAATTTAGGGTTTGCTACTGCAGTTAACCAGGGCATAAACCTATCCAAATCAGAATATGTTTTTTTGCTGAATAATGATGTGGAATTAGAAACAGATTGCATTCCTAGTATTGTGGATTGCCTGGAAAAAGATGATAAAACATTTGCTGTAACTTCTAAAATGGTTCAGTACCAGAATAGGAATAAAATAGATGATGCTGGTGATGAATACACCATATTGGGATGGACTAGAAAGGTAGGGCATAATAAATCCCCAAAAGACTATATTCAAAAAAGAGAAACCTTCAGCGCATGTGCGGGAGCAGCAATTTATAGAAAAAGCGTTTTTGATGAAATAGGGCTTTTTGATGAAAATTTCTTTGCATATATGGAGGATGTGGATATAAGTTACCGGGCCAGAATTCATGGTTATAAATGTATTTACTGTCCAGAAGCTGTGGTTTATCATAGAGGAAGCGGAACAAGCGGCAGCCGTTATAATAAATTTAAAATCAAATTGGCGGCCCGAAATAATGTATATGTTCCCTACAAAAACATGCCATGGCCCCAGCTGATTCTGAATTTGCCCTTTTTATTCTTAGGATATTTTATTAAATATCTTTTTTTCATGAAAAAAGGTTATGGGAAAACTTATTTAGATGGATTAAAAGAAGGATTCCTTTCTTTAGGTAAAGTAAAAAAAGTAAAATATTTAAATAAAAATTTAGTTAATTACTTTGAAATTGAAGGATTATTGATTAAAAATACTCTAAAATTCCTATTTTTTTAAACATGATCTATATCAAATAGTCTCCATATTCTAATCCTTTTTAATCTTAGATAGATTTTAATTAGTAAAATAATTTTAATATTAGATATTACAATAAAATAATAAAACTATTTTGCGAATACTCACTTAACTGTTTAAAATATTTTAAATTCCATCATGAGGAGATATATAATGGACTTATCCATAATAGTAGTAAATTACCGCACATATAATTTAACAAAACAGACTATTGAGTCGGTAATTACCAAAAATCACCCATTTAAATATGACATTTATGTTGTGGACAATGCTTCTGAGGATGGTAGTCTTGAAAAACTACAGAAAAATTTTTCAAAAGAAATGCAAGATGGATTAATAAAATTTATTGCTAGTACTAAAAATAAAGGATTTTCCTATGCTAATAACCTGGCTTTGAAAGAGACATCCTCCAATTACATATTATTACTTAATTCCGATACCATAGTAGTTGATGACTGCCTAGAAAAGTGTTTGAATTACATGGAATCCCACACCCAAACTGGAGCCCTGGGATGTAAAGTGGTTTTACCTGATGGAACATTAGATAAGGCCTGTCGAAGAAGTTTTCCAGATGTTAGTGTTTCTTTTTATCGGATGATTGGGCTTTCACGTCTTTTCCCAAAGAGTCCGCGTTTTGGAAAATACAACCTTTGTTATTTAGATAATGATGGAGTTTACCCTATTGATTGTCTGGTGGGTGCATTCATGATAGTAAATTCAGAAGCAATTAAAGAGATAGGGCTTTTAGATGAAAATTTCTTCATGTATGGTGAAGATATTGACTGGTGCTATCGAATAAAAGAAGCTGGCTGGCAGATAATATATTATGGTGATGCACAGATAATTCATTATAAAGGATCCAGCAGCCAGAAGCAAAAATCAAAACTAATATATGAATTTTACAGGGCCATGTATATTTTTTATAATAAGCATTATAAAAAACAGAGCTCTGTATTAACAACTGCTTTAACTTACGCAGGGATAGGGGCAATATTTGGGTTAAAGCTCTTTTTGAATCTTTTCAAAAAATCAGGATAATAATTGAGATTAAAAATTAGAGATTAAAAATTAATAAAATTAGCTTTAATAGACTAATTTTCAATTAATTATATTTTACATATAACTCCCCAAAAATATATAAATAAAAAATTATCAACAATATTAAAATAGTGCTTATTGTATAAATGATATCAATAACATTTTATTAAAGATAACAAATAAAATAAAGCAAAAATTCCATTTAAAATAAAATAATTTCATGTTTAAGGTGATTTCATGATTCAGCAGAACCAGAAAATATTCAATATAATGCTGGTAATTATAGATATAATTGTAATCACCTTAGCACTGATTTTTGCCTATTTTATTAGATTTAAACTAGGAATACTAGGATTTGAGGGTAATAGGTGGGGATTTTCCATATATGTTTTACCTATAATCTTTATTTTACCAAATTATCTCCTACTTTACTACTTTTTTGGATTATATGACCCTCAAAGAACCAAAAGTATAACTTCCGAAACCATAAAAATCGTTAAGGTCAATTTTATTGGATTATTGCTACTGGTAACCATATTATTTGTAGTTGATCTTTCAGACTATTCCCGTTACTTGCTGGCCATTTTCGCATTATTCTCTACCATATTTTCAATAATAGAGCGATTAATTGTAAGGAAATCATTACGATTCGCCCGAAGTAAAGGATATAATATTAAATATATTTTAGTAATTGGGGCAGGGGATCTTGGTGAGAAGTTCACCCGTAAAATAAAACTCAATGAATATGTCGGGTACAAATTAATTGGGTTTTTAGATGATAATATAGAAAAAAAAACTGAAATAGCAGGTTCACCAGTAATAGGAAAAATTGAAGATTTAGAAGAAATTATTCTTACCAAAGAAATTGATAGAATCGTAATAACCCTTTCTCCTCGCCATTCTAAATTGTTAGAACACATAATTGATACTTGTGAAAAATATGGGGTTAAAGCAGAAATTGTTCCTGATTACTATCGCTATTTCCCAGCAAGGCCATACATTGATATGATAGATAACATCCCTTTAATTAATATACGCTATGTTCCATTAGATAATTCTTTTAATAAAGCTCTGAAGCGATTTTTAGACATTTTGATGGCAATAGGGGGGATAATGATATTTTCACCACTACTCATTTTCACCACAATTATGGTCAAAAAAAGCTCTCCTGGACCAATTATATTCAAACAGGAACGTGTTGGATTACATAGAGCAACATTCGAGATGTATAAATTCCGTAGCATGAAAGTACAGGCCGGTGACGAAGAAGTGTCCCAATGGACCACAGAAGACGACCCCCGAAAGACAAAATTTGGTTCTTTCATAAGAAAAACTAGTATAGATGAATTACCACAATTATTTAATATATTAAAAGGAGATATGAGTCTTATTGGTCCAAGACCAGAACGTCCTCTTTTTGTGGAAAAATTCAGAGAAGAAATACCACATTACATGATTAAACATCACGTTAGACCCGGAATGACTGGATGGGCCCAAGTTCATGGCTGGAGAGGAGATACCTCAATAAAAAAGAGAATAGAATATGATTTATATTATGTGGAGAACTGGACCCTTAGTTTAGATGTGAAAATATTTTTCCTTACATTTACCAATGGTTTTACTGATCAAAATGCTTATTAAGTAAGTTAATGAATTATATCAAACTTTCTACAATTAAAATGAAATATAAATTAAATAGAAGTAAAAAACTATGGTAAATATTTTTTCATTTCTATTTTTGAGTTATTGGCTATCATCTAAAAAGAATTATTTATTAGTTTTAGATTCATTATATTGTATTTGTGAAAATTTTTCCAGTTTGTTCATAATGCCAAAGAGAGAAATTACCTCTTCATCATCCAGAACATTGAATAAATTCGTTATAGATTCAATATCCTCTTCATCTCTTTTTCTCCAGTATTTATAGCATTGTTCCGTGAATTTCAGACGTAAAATTCTTTTATTACGTGGATCGCGTTCTATTTTTAAAAATCCGCTATCTTGCAAACGACTGGCCAGTTGCTTAACATTCTGGTGAGTGGTGCTCATAGCCTCCGCCATTTCCTGCATGGATGGATCATGGTCAAAGGCGTTGCCCAGAATTACCAATAATAGCCAT
Source organism: Methanobacteriaceae archaeon (assembly GCA_030656015.1). Classification (NCBI taxonomy): domain Archaea; kingdom Methanobacteriati; phylum Methanobacteriota; class Methanobacteria; order Methanobacteriales; family Methanobacteriaceae; species Methanobacteriaceae archaeon. Next base: position 40,844 of record JAUSNX010000006.1, on the reverse strand, counting down.
TGTTTAGTGGTTATGTTATCTTTGGCAAATTCTTTGTTTATGATATAGCCCCATCGCTGCTGGATTAGAAATAAAATTACTAGTATGTATTTTTCCATCTCCAGCCTTTCAACAAATGGTTGGTCAGCCATAACATCGTCGATTTCTTTCATCAAATTACCTTTTTAATTAAAGATTAATTTATGTACAATCTAATAATCCATTTAAGAAAAATCTAAAATTAGATTAATAATGGTATTTGCTGGGAGATAATTAATTATTAATCTGCTAGAGCTCGAGTCCAGGCCCTTATCTCATCCCAATCACGGTAATCAACAGGTTTGCTAACATCAATGCCTTGTTTTTCCAAATCTTTTTTAACGGACTTCATTACCTGTTTGTATAAGAAACCTTGCTTGGAATCAGGATCAAAAGTACTTCCAAATAGTCCTGTGGCCACTGGCTCTTTAATCAAGTGTTTCTGAGCCACATCATCCAGATATTTCTCCTGTCCTTCTGCACGAGATTCTTCCTTATTAGCCGCCCCACAAGATACAAAAAGGGCCACTTTTCTATCAACTAAAGCAGATTTATTTTTATCCAAGAACTTCCTAGCTCCCTTCGTCCATTTACTAATCTTTATTCCACTTCCCACAATTACCAAATCATATGGAGTAACATCCCACTCTTTTAGTCCCCTAGAATCCAGTAAATCGGTTTCAACACCCTCTTCTTTTAATGTGCGGGTTATTTCTTCAGCAATTTCTGCGGCAGTACCATATCTTGTTCCATAAACTACTAGTGCTTTCATTTTATTCCCTCTGTTAATATTTTGATATTTATTTAAATTAAATTTTATAATATTTTAAATAAATTAGAATTTCAATATGTAATATATTACCTAATAATCTATTTTAATATATAAAGTTTTTTATGAACGGGGGTTTTAATAAAATTATTTTTTATAAAATTATAAAATAAATTGAAAATAATTAAAATAAAAATAAATTAATCAATATTTTAAATAATGACAAAAGTTTAATCTTAATATTAAATCAGTAAAAAAGTACTTTTCTGGCCTCCTGAAGATTTAAAACAATAAATTCCTTGGCTTTAGGATCAGCAAGAATTTTTAGCTGCTTTTTACCAGTTCGATCATAGGCCTTTTTTAGAATTTCCTGAAGTTCTTCTACAGACATCTCCATTACTTTTTCTGCGCGGGCCATATCATGAGAAGATAGTTTGCTTTTATAGGATTCAATCTGATTTGAAAATGATTTGACCAAATTAGAATTTTTAGAGACCCACCTACTGAGTAAAATAGATGGAACTTTAGTAAATAAGCCCATAGTCTCAATAACATCGTTTTCTGTAATTACAATTTCTGAATCCGGCATATAATCACCCAGTTTTCACTATTTCCAAATTTATAATATATATTTTATATATTTTAAATGGCATTTAATGAAAAATTATTTCTTAAAATATTTCAAACCATCAGAAAAACCATTACCTATCTTTTCACCCAATTTATAGTAACCCCTTAAAGATAAATCATAGATAAATGGTTTAGATTTTTCCAAATCGACTTTAAGAAGCTCCAGATCAGATTTAATTTTGATTTTTGTGGTTACATCCTCATCAGCCTTTAAATCAATGACTTCACCAATAAACATAGTGTGCGAGCCCAAAATAACTTTATCCTTCAGTTGGCATTCCATGACCACTGAAAACTCATCAACATAGGGTGCATGTACCAAATCACTTTTTACAGGAGTTAATCCCGTTACTTCAAATTTATCTGTATTTTTGCCCGAAGCAATGCCAAAATAATCCGCCTCAACAACTTGCTCTTGGAAAGGTATACTAATGGTGAATGCTTTATTTCTTATAATATTGTGGTAAGTGTGAGTAGCCTCTCTTAGAGAAACGTAAACACATGGCGGTGACAAACAGCAAGTCCCTGCTGCGGCAACATTCATTACATTGGCCTGTCCATTTTCATTATAAGAACCCACTATAAAAACTGGGGCTGGGAAGCCAAATACCTTAGGCCCTAGACTTTTTTTCATAAATAATCCTTCCAAGTCCATTTAAAATTTTATAAAATTATAAAAGATCTTCGGCAACTTTTTTGACCTGTTGCAGTACGTCTTCCCTTTTTAAAACTTCTCCTTCTTCCCTCACACCACAAGCTCTAATTAAAAACCTATCATTAAAGGCATGTCTCTGGAAGAAGTAACTGTATCTCGGAAAAATATCATTAAAAGCTTCTTCGTCAGGATTTCCCTGAGATAAAATCATTACCATCATTTTTCCGGGGTTTAATCTACTGGGATTAGGATTAGTTAAAAAATCAGGCACATAATAAGAATATGTTCTATCAACAAATGCTTTGGCCTGGGAAGTTATATCACCATAATACACCGGAGAGGCCAGCACCATGACATCAGATTCTTTGACAGATTCTAAAACATCCTGCAGGTCATCATTGATGGTACATTTTTCAGCACGGGTAAAACATCCTCGGCACCCCTGACATCCTTTGTAATTTAATTTATTCAATTCAAAGGTTTTTATTTCATTTCCTGGCTTTTCCAATTGATTTAAAAGTTTATCCGCAATTATAGAACTATTAGCGTTTTTACGGGGGCTTCCCTTGATACAGGTTATTTTCATTATTTTAACCTCTAATTTTGAGTTTAAGTTAAGAATTGAATTAAAATTAATATTTGTATGACCTAATGAACTATTAAAATAATTACCTTTAAGAATCATCTGAAAATAAATAAAATAAAAAATAATTGGATTATTCAAAAACCCAATTTATTGAACTCTTTTCCCATTTATAGCATTTATATAAATAGAACTTGAGTAAAGGCCCTGAGTGGTGTATACCGAGACATTCCAAACACTAACTTTTTTATAAGTGGTTAAAGTCGTATTATTTCCCAAGTAAACGCCCATTCCAATATATTTAGTGGCCAGCTTATTGGCCTGAACCTTAGTTATATTTGTAGAGTTGGTAGTATTGTTTTTTATAGTGTTATTATTATCATTAGTAGATATATTGTTGTAAGTAGTGCCATTAGGAGTATTATTGGCCGTATTGTTTACAGGAGCCAGTTACATAACATACCAAGCCCCAGCAGCTGCCAAAATTATTATAACTATTGCTGCAACTATAATTAAATTTCTATCCATTGATTCACCCCATTTTATTAAGATATTATGTTATATTTATTGTAGAAATTGTATTAATATTTTACTCCAAGTTGAAAAAAGGTTATTATTTTAGTTTTTTTTAATAAAAAAATCAATAAAATGGGTTTAATTAAAAATCAAAACAAAACAATTATCTATTGTTAAGAATAAAAGTTAATTATAGTAATATTGGGGAAAAAATATGAGTTACTTGTTATGTAAGTTATGTGGTGGATACTACGAACTAGCTGAAGGAGAAAGTCCTGATGACTTTGAACAATGCCAGTGTCGAGGCGAATTAGAATATTATCCCGGTAAATAAGGCAATATATGCGTTTTATTTTTTTTGTTTAAAGTTTATTAATTATGTTGCTCGCTGGATTTACAGCATAATGCTTAATTATAGTTATTTTTCAGTGTTTAAATTAAAATTAGGTTTAAATTAAAATTAGAATATTATTTGGCCTTTCCATTGATACAAAAGTATTTAGATATCTCTTTTTTGTCCAATCGGTTCCCCATCCAAACGGAACATTCATTACATCTGCAGATCTGATGGACATTTATATCATTACAAATGGCCCTTCCAGTGGAACAATAAAGACCTGGAACTCTTTCTTCATCCATCCTCATAGGACTGTCCAGATCTTGTTGAGTCATTAGAATCATTATTTTCTCTTTATCCTTAACGCACTGGCTCTCCATCTGCACTGGGCATCTCATACAAAGACATTTTTTTATATTCCCCATGCTAAAATCAATTGACATTTTTTTCACCAAGTTATAAGAATATTTGGCCTTTAAGAAATTATATATGCATTTTTATAATATCAAAATTGCACTATGATTATATTTGTTTCATTGAGTGTAAAATTTTAGTGATTTAAGTTATTTAAGAAGAATTAATTTAAGATAAAAAAAAATAATTAAAAAAAATATTATACAATATTAGCCACATCCACAGGACGGGGGCTCATCGGGTTGATTCAATTTGGCCTGATCCTGGAGGGTGACAGATAGGGAAAAGTAAGAAAATCCAGTTTCATCCTTATGCTCCAGTATAGGTGAAATTCCTTTGAAAGAACAGTTAATATCACCAGTTCCCCCAATATCAATTTTAACTAATTCATCATTCTGGAATAATTTGAAAAATTCTTTTATATTTATCATTTCCTCTTCAGGGGCCCGAAAATTAACAGTTAATAATCCACCTGCTCTTGATTGTAATCTTACGAATTTTTCCAGTAGAGAAACCGTTTCTCCACTTTCTTTTTTAAATATGACTTCTGGAGTTATTTCTGGCATATGATCACGTGATTTCATTTAATGATAGTATTCAGTTTAGATATATGTTTAAGCATAATAAATATAATTTTCAATTTCTAAAACCATAATCTTTAAATTGGCCGCTCTTTCTCCAATAACTTAGCAAATCTATCCCAACTTCATAGCCCCAGCCTTCATTCCAGAATTGAAAATCCCGTAATGACCCTCAAATCAAGCTATAGATATAAAAATCTTCTAAAGCCCTCTTTTTTTATTAAAAAATTATATTAATCATCCCATCGGAATCTTACCCAAACTGGGGCCCGGGGCGAATTATTAATAATCTCTTGGACACGTATTTCTGCTAAAAGTGGATTATTACTAATTAATAGTTCTGAAAGGACGCTCTTTGGAAGATTTATATCTAGTGGGGCCTCATTTTTTCTTAAAATATTCAATATATACTTGCGATCCTGATCAGTGAATCCGGTTCCGACTTTTCCAAAAAATTTTCCATCTTTTTTGAGAATCAATGCTCCAAAAGCTATACTGCCCGTACTTTTAGTAGCTCCTACCACATAAACATCAATAGTGTCCTGTTTTTTTATTTTAATCCATTTTCCGGATCTTTTACCTGGTTCATATGGCGAATAAGTTTTTTTTAAAACAATTCCCTCAAAACCAGCTTTTAAATTATCATTCAATTGTTTATTTATATCATTTAATTCTTGAAAATCTATTAGATCAATGAATTCATCTAAATTAACTGCCTTCAAAAGAAGAGATTTACGTTCTATTAAAGGCCTTTCCATAACGAATTCACCATCCCAATTAATAATATCAAATATATTGTAGGTGGCAGGTATTTTACGCGACAAAATGCTTATCTTGAATTTATCTTCTACATTACGTTTTAGAAGCTGTCGAAAGCCATCCGATACAGTTAGTTCACCATCTAGTATCCAGTTTTCTCCTTTTATATTCTTTTTTAAAGCAGAAACTATTTCTGGGAACTTATAAGAAACTTGAATATCTCTACGTGTCCATAATGTTATGGAATTACCTTCGCGTTGTGCAATTAATCTTTCACCATCATATTTAGGTTCTATTAGCCAGGATCCATCCAAATTAAAGACATTACTTTTTAACTGAGCCAGCATAGGTTCTATCATTTAAACACTGTCCAGCATCTTTTCCAGTTCAGATTCAATAGATCGTGTTTCAGGAGCCTTTATTTCTTTTACGTCTAATTCTTCACCCATTGCTTTTCTTTCTATTAATTTTTTAACCTCAGCCGTATATTCTTCCTGATAATCGGCCCAATTAAAGTCAAAGGTCATCTTTTCAATAACTTTAACTCCTTTATCCACCAGGTCTGGTGTAACTTCTGTTTCAATAACATCTATTTCTTCAGGAGATCTTATCTGTTCGTGATAGAGCATTTGTTTTAGAAGTAGGCCTTTTCCATGTGATTCTAGCATTCCAATGTATTCATTGGTTCTTGAAACCCATTTGACTATGGCTACTTTACCACTTTTTTCCATGGCATTTTTTAAAAGGAGAAAACTCTTTCCCACACCACCTTTTTTAGAAGATTCCGTTCCAATATAGTATGGTTTAGATAGAGAAACCATAGGTATTTCTTCTATTCTACAAAATCCCTGAACATCCATCATTTTATTTCTAAAAGGTTTAAGGGATTCTATTTCTTCATCAGTAAATTTAATACATTCTCCAGCTATAAAATATGCTTTCGCAATGTCTTCGGCTTTAAGTTCCTTGCCATCCTTTTCACAAACTTTTTTGTATCTAACTCTACCACAATCCGTTTTATGGACTTGGTGAAATCCCACATGCAGATTTTCACTCGCAGCATAAGTTCTAATAGGAATAACAATTGTGCCAAAAGATAAATATCCAGACCAAATTGACCTCAAAATAACCCCTCCTAAAATATAATTATTATTATATTTCTTTTCAGCATTATTTTTTTGCTAAAATTTCAATTTATTTAAAATTAATAATAATCTTCGTTAAACGCCACTATAACGAACTAAAAATAAACATGAATTTATCAAAGATGCACATTTATTTCCAGAGATCATTAATAATAGAACAAAATCCAGGTAATCATCACAGTGAAAACTATGGATAGTTGCTTAATAAGCCAAAAAACCCTCTTCAAGAAGAAAAAGAGAAAGATAGATAGATAGATAGATAGATAGATAAAAGAAATAAAGCAGTTTAAATGTTAAAAAACAACATTCAGTCCTGATGTTTTTTGTAAATCACCGAATTTCTCCATCCATCACCTCATGCCAATTACTAGACTTATTCTAGTGGTATAAGTGCCTCTTTCCACCACTCAGGTGGTTCTTCCACCACAGGCACATATGTGACACTCTGCTTCCCCGGAGTCGGTGGAAGTTGGTCGAATTGTTTAACCTGACGGGAAACGACAGCTTCCGCCGTAATATTAAATACTGTCAAATCTTGGGTCTGGACGACTGGGCATTCATATACACTGCCGAGTTCCTCGAATATCATAGATATAATCTGGGGCGAGAGCATTGTATGCCATAGAGCAGCCATACGTGGCTTTACCATACCAAATACCTTTCCAGCAGCCTTTGGTGAGGTATGAGCAGCATTAATAGCTATCGTCGCCCGCTCAATGGATAGGCCAGAAGCTGCCGCGAGGGCCTTGGCAGGAGGGAAGCATTCGTGAATCAACAGATCGACACCACCTTCGCAGGCGTGGACGAGGGGCCATGAAGGTCGCGCATCACCTGAGAAACAAAACGAAAGGTCGGCGAAGTCAAGACGATAGCCCACCGCACCACTAATGCAATGGACAACAGGGAAAGACGTTATCTTGACACCATTCGCCTCGTAAACGACCTGCGTCTGGCTGAAATCAAACTCCGATACTACAATTTTCTGACTGTCTGGATTAATAGCTCCTTTGTCAGCAGCGTTGTTCCAGGCCAGCACTTCTTCTATCGCTGAGCAGAAGTGCTTCGTACCCAAGCGGGGTTCGGAACCACTGGGTCCCCACACATAGACCGGACCATCGGCACGTCCTACTTTAGCCAAGCTGCCACTGAGTGTGATCAGATCGCTGGTGTGATCAGCGTGCAGATGAGTAATGAATACCTTGTTGAGTGCATTTACTGGTAGTTTTAGGCTCGCGTAGTTCGCAATAGCACCAGTTCCTATGTCGAAAATGAAGATATCACGCTCGGGATTTCCAACTTCAACCAGGATGCTTGCCGAGGCCTGAGCGCGTGTGGGCCATGGATTACCACTTCCAAGTACTGTGATACGTATCTCACCATCTTCAAGCTCCTCATCACCAGGAATAAACATCTCAGCATAATCTCGGCGTGGTGTGCCAACAGTTGGGGTTAGAGAAATCGCCTTCGTGCCACCTGCATAAGCCGGCACTGGCAAGGATGTAGATTCATTATTAGTCATTGTCTTCCACCTACTTTCAATCTTTTAATATTCTATACCTATGCTAAAATTGATCTATATTACCATTATATTTTAATAAGTTTATTTTAATTAAACATAATATTATTGATTTTAGGAGCATAATCTTCTAATTTGTTTCAAGATTTGACAATTTTTTAATAATTAATAACAAATTTCTTATTTTTCAATATTGTGACCATAAATTAAATAATCATAATTAACTAAGAACAATTATCCATAATCTCTATCTTATTGTATTTTGCTGCAGGTACCAATGCTTTTTTAGGCCCTGATTTAAGTTCAATCAAATCATATTTTTCTAATTGAATAATTTTAGGGTAAATCGTCTTTAAATCCCATTTAAGCATCTGGGCCAGATCCTTGATTGATTGAGGTTTTTTATTAATTATCAAATTCAATAATTCTTTTTCCTCTCCGCCTAAAACTAATTTATCTGTAAACAAAATCTTACCATCTTCCAATATCTCATCTAGATTCTCTGAAAAGTATTTCCAGTCCTCCAAATCAGTATATAATTTCAAATTGTCCAGGTTATTTTCATAGAGCTTTTCCAGCTCATAAATAGAACCATATGTTTTTCTGAATTCTTGAACCAGTTCCCGGCCTTTTAATTCTCGGATTAGTTTAATTCTCAATTTATAAGCTCCTTTTTTAATTCATCTAAATTAATCCCTTTGTTTATTTCTATATGGTCCGTTATAATAGAGTAAATTGCCTCTAAGCTGTTTTCTTTTATGTTTTGGTAATTTTTTTTGTATTCTATGTGAATGTGACAGTAACCGTGATTATTATCTATTCTAATACTGTCGGGCATGATAATCATAGACCATCCTTTTTTACTCCGTCTCCAAGATATGGTTCTGCCCGGGAACACTACTGTGCTGGAATTTTTATTTTTCATATTGAGACTATTCCCATATTTCTTATATAAATAATGATAATCTAACCAATTCAACATAAAATATATAAAAGAATTAATAAAAAATATATTATAATACTTAATTAGGGGTGAGTTATTATGGATTTTTAATACAGGTTTTAATTATTCTAGGAGCAGTAGGGATTTTAAGCTATTTAATTAAGCCCATATTTAAAAACAGAGTTAATATGCGTAGCCATCACAAAATACAAGCGATAGGCCTTTTAGGATTGACAACCGTGGCAGTGGTTGCCTTAGTGGTGAGCATTGGGTTAACGGATAATAATTATACAGTTCTAGTAGGAGTAGCTAGTGCTGCTGTGGGAGCCCTAGGTGGATTTTTAGCCCATAAAGATCCGACTGCTAACAAAACTGCACTATTTGCTTTGGAAAATTAATACGGAGGAGTGGGGAAACCTTTAAAATTTACAGTTGCAGCAATTAGTACTGCAGGTTATAATTTAAATTATACTAAGGCCAGCACCCCAGAATTACCAAAAACTGTGGAATTTAATCAATTAAATGGTCAATTCAGTTGAATTCCTAAAGCAGAGGAAGTAGGAGAATATAATGTGACTTTCACAGTATCGGATGCAATGGGTGGAAGTGACTCTAGAACTATTAAAATAACGATTAGTGAATGAATATCATCCAACAATCAAAAAATATGAAAATATGAAAATATGAAAATTACTGATCCAAAGTTGATAGAACATAATAAACAGATCACTATAAAATACAATTTTACATTAGACCTATCTTAAAACTTTTTTTATTTTAATTCATCTTAATATCTATTTTTTTTAAAAAAAGTAAATATTCCTACAATTAACAAAATAACTTTATATTTTTTAAAATTTAAAAAAAGAAAATTAAAAAAGATTATGAATTATTATCATCCATCTTTACCAATAGGCCTCAAAAAGAGAGATAATATTAATCCCAGAAGCATAAAAATAGATACGGCATCCATAGCATATCTCATCGCTGTTGTTATGGTAATATTTACCATATTCGAATCTGCAGATGTTTGATTTTTCAATTGTTGCACATTAGTGGTCCCTAGTTTTTCAAAATAGAATCCGAGATTTTCTTTATACTGCTCTTTAGTGATTTGGTCGGGATATGTAGTATCTATGGCCGTGTATAAACCACTGATGGCTCCTAAAATTAATATTACTCCAATTACTGCTGTTCCCATGGATGATCCCAAATTGGCTCCAGTTGACATGAATCCTGATGCATCAGCCTGTTTTTTATCACCGGCACTGGTAAGTATCACATCCGCCGTTAGTGGAATGGACAATCCCAGGCCCACTCCCAAACAGAACATTCCCGGAACCAGGTCAATTAGTTGAGTATATAAACTGAACTGAGATCTGAGAATAATAGCTCCTAGTAATGCCACAGCGAATCCTATGGCAATTATAGTACGGTGGGGAAGCCTTCCAGAAATTTTCGAGGCGATAATTGAGAATACTAGTAATCCTACTGTGAGTGGCATTAAAATTAGGCCAGTTGTAAATGCATCTGCACCAGATACTGTCTGCAGGAAAACAGGCATTACGAAAACTGTTCCTGCAAGAGCTAGATTCATTAGAAGACGAGTACTGGTTCCTAACGTGAAATCACTGTTTTTAAGTAAATGAACATCAAATAGAGGTATTTTATTTTGAGCAATTCTCCTTTTTTCATAGAAATAAAATACAATGAGAATTAAAACTCCAATCCCCATACAGTAAGGAGCATAGGCCCATGTTTTAAAGGAATTGAGTAGTAAAACACCTAACACCAAAACCACTATACCTACCGCAGAAAGTATGGCTCCCAAAACATCGATATCTGAACGTTCCATAATTGGTTTGAAGTATTTAATATGGCCCGAATAAGTAATAATGGTTAATATAATAAGCAATTCCAGACCAAAGCCCCACCTCCAACTAAAGAATGTGGTTAAAAATCCCCCAAATAACGGACCAATTGCTGCAGCCACTCCGGCCATGGCAGTCCAAATGGCCAAAGCAAAAGTACGATCTTTACCATGATATGTTCCACTGATAATTGATGCCGTGGCCGGAGTCATTAAAGCAGCCCCAATACCCTCTAAAATAGACCATCCTATGAGTAACATGAATGTATTAATACTTAAAGCAGCTATAGTAGTTCCAATACCATAAATAGCAGCTCCAATAAGAAATGTACGTTTTTTACCCATTACATCCTGGAGTTTTCCGCCGATTAACATTAATGCGGCCATGGTGAGTGCATAAACCGCAATTATAAACTGAATCGTGCCCACAGTTGTGTTTAGATCTTTGACCAGCGTAGTTATGGCCACATTCATAAATGTAGTATCTAAAGCAATTACAAAAGCTGAAAGCGAGACAACAATTAATGTAATCCAACCAATTTGAACTTTTTCTTCCATGAAACATCCTCTAATTTTATTATATTACTTTTAAATATTTAAAAAATTGCGTTTTAATTGCTAAATTTTTTTATTTCTCATTTTTAAAGATATAAACCCCAAAAAATATAAAATTATATTCATTAATTCTTTTAAATAAAAAGTAGAACTTATAAATTTAGTTTTTGAGTTATTTTAGATATTTTCAATTTCTGTTTGTGAATAATATCACGAAAATTATCATTGAAAAAACTTGTTTTTTAGATGTTATAGAGAATAATAAATCAATCCATATGATTAATCATCATTTTGAGAGAGAATTCACAAAAAAAATTTAATTTTAAGTATTTGTGACTTGTATTTTAATACAAGAGAAATTAATTTAATCCTGAAACAGAGGTGATTCGAATTAGAAATAATCTCATAATAACCATATTCATTGTTTTATTTTCTTCTTTAGTTCTAATTAATACCGTGAGTGCCATAGCCATTCTGCCAGATGACTGGGTAAGTCCAAATTCTGAAATATCTAATCCCGAATCACCGAATACGACTACAAACCCTTCAGAAAACTCCACCCCGACACAGGAAATAGAATCAGTTACTCCTGAAGTTGCAAACAATAATGTGGCCAATCCAACAGAAAATTCTGAAATTGTTGCTACCTCCACAGAAAGTCAAAAAATAATATCCAACGCTGAAAACACAAATGAAACCCCTAACAGCATCCCAAGCAGCATCCAATATACCTCCAATTCCACGGAGTATCCTATTATTGAAACAAATGAATTGAGCCCCAACAATACTGAAAATTCTGACAGTGGCACTACAAGTGACAGCAGTGCATCATATGCTACATTAGTTTTATCAGCGATATTAGGTGGAACATTAATTATGCTTAAAAAATAATTATTTTTTATTTTTATTCTAATACCACATATCAATAAATTCTAAAAATAAGCAAGATAAATAATATTATCAAAATACTCTTTTTTGCATTCTACTTTAAATTGATTAGGCTCTGGAAATTTTGAAAAACTATTTTATTTTAATTCAAAATGTAAAAACTCATATATGTCCTTTACATAAATTAATTCTGGTTGTTATTTTAAATAATATTATTTTTGAAAATTAGAGAATTAACTCAAATTTATTAATTATAGATTAATTTTATAATTCCTCTTAGAAACTTATGAAATGAATTTTTTGATAAAATAAAAATAGAAATTAATATCAAATTTCGCCAAATACTTTAATATCATGATATTTATAAGATATTAAGAATAATTGTATATAAAAAATAGTTTATAATGTATTTCAATTATTCATATTCTCAAAGTATAAACCTCACAAATAATAAACAATAGATGAAAATAATAGTTTAATACATCTTTAAAAGAAAAATTAAACCAATCACAGATTAAAAATAAAATAATAATAAATTTATTCGAGGATTTTAATGTCAAAATTTTTGCTAGCAGCCATGATCGTTGTCCTAATTTTTGGATCTTACTTATATATATCAACTCAAACTGGGCTTGTTGAACCAGTAGGACGTTTAGCCCTTGTTAAACTGGCCAATCCAGATATGTACCCGGACCACCCCCATGCAGAATTGTTAAGTCAGTACGCGGGAAAAAAAGGCTCTAAATGTGCATTAGTAGTTCATTTTGCTGGTGATTCTAATTATCGTCAGTTTAAGCAAGGCAATGTGACCATAATCGAACTGGCCATGATAGATCCTAATGGCCTACGTACAGACATTAGCTGGACGGAAGTTATCAGCACATTCATATTTGGGCCCGATTACGGCAAATATCATTACCGTGCTGATGGTATTGAATTTGATAATTTGGATGATGCTCTGGCTTATGTAAACAAGGTGGGGGAAAAACACGGGCAGGAAGGGCCCATTCCTATGGTAAACCATGGAAATGTGAGAACTGGTGACATTTTCATAAATCCTGGTTGTGGATTCCCACTGTATGTACAAATTGTCTGGAAGGAATATGGACGTTTTGCAGCTTATTACTATATTGCTAAAGGCCTTATAGATCCTTATTTTAATAATCCTTACGTTCTTTACGAAATAAGTCATGCTTCCAGCCTACAGAAGCTTTATAATCTAGGAGATTTGGATTACAAATAAATTAATTCTACTATATTAAAATTTTATCAAAAGAATTATATAACTCGGAAATACTATTTCGTATTTCATTAATTATTAATTTTAGTCTATAATCAATAATTATAAAAAATTTACTTTAAACATTTAGTAGTACCATAAATATAATATTATCAAAATATTAAAGATTTGGAGATAAAAATGTTAATTGGAGTTATATCAGATACCCACATACCCGACCGGGCTTCAGAAATTCCTGAAGTAGTTTTCAACATATTTAAAAATGTTGAAATGATTTTTCATCTAGGGGACTTAACTTCACCCCATATAAAAAATGATTTAGAAAAAATAGCACCAACATACTGTGTTCAAGGGAATATGGACCGATATAATGGCCTTAATCTTCCTAAAAATAAAATAATTGAGGTTGAAGGTATTAAAATCGGTCTGAACCATGGCGAAGTTTTTCCTCGGGGAGATACACAACAATTAAAATACATTGCTATGGAACTGGATGTTAAAGTTTTAATTACAGGCCATACACACCAGGCGTTTATAAAGGAAATTGGAAACATTTTGCTTTTAAATCCAGGCAGCCCTACTGCTCCCCGACTTACTGATCCAACCGTGATGATTCTAGATGTTAAAAATGGGCAAATAAATGCTAAAATCATTAAAATAGGAGATCCGATGTGTAAAGCCCTGAATTTTGAGAAATAATGTGTTGAATAATTGATATGCTCAAAAATTTAATCTTAGTTAATCTTGATTAATCTATTAATTATAAAATTAACAATATAACAAAACATAACGCATACCACAGAAATAACATAAGTAGGTTAAATAACATGGGAAAACGTTGGCAAGTAGAAAAGAAAAAAGAACACTATTATAAAAGTGCTAAGAAAGAAAATTACCGTTCTAGAGCATCTTATAAATTAATTCAACTAAATAAAAAATTTAGAGTTATTAAAGATGGAGATCATGTTGTTGATTTAGGAGCGGCACCTGGAGGATGGTCACAAGTGGCCCTAGAAAAGGTAGGGGAAACCGGAACCGTTCTTGGTGTGGATTTACAAAAAATAAAACCATTTGACGAAGAAAATTTCATTTTCATTCAGGGCGATTTTACATCATCTGAAACTCAAAAAGAAATATATGAATCCCTAAATGGAAAAGCTGAAGTCATTATATCCGATGCTGCGCCTTCACTTTCTGGAATTAAAGACATTGACCGAATAAGAATCATGGATCTAGCAGATAATGTAAATAAAATAGCAGCTAATCTTCTTAAACCAAAAGGGGCACTTATAATGAAAACATTTCAAGGCCCTGAATTTCCAGAACTGCTAAAAAAACTGAAAAATGAATTTAATGTGGTCAAAACTACTAAACCAGCTTCCTCGCGAAAACTCAGCTCTGAAATGTATATCATTGGAAGAGGCTTTAAAGGGGTTAAATGGGTTAATGAAAAATTTGACCAAGATTAATTTATCAATATGAAAATTAAAAGAATAATTGTAAAAAAATAATTTTTGAGTGAAATAAGAATTAAACTTGACTTCTTAAATCACTTAAACTCTGTTTAGCAGTCTGTAATTGATCTTTAGCAATTTTAATTCGTTCATTAACGATAGAATCTGATTTTCCAGTGGATAATGCACTATCAACATCATCAATGGCCGATTTAGTTTTCACTAATTCTAATTCTGCAATTATATAAGTTTTTTTCAGTTCATCACTACTACCCTGATTTATATCCTTTTTAATCGAATCATATTGTATTTTAAGAGCAGAATAATCTGAATTTAGCGCTGCAAGATCATCATATGCAGATCCACTATCTACTCCCGATGAAATTCCTTGCGAAATTTTGTCAAATCCCATATATGCAAATAGAAGTACTGTGGCCACAATCATGATAACTCCTAAAATAGAAATGGTCATGGATGTAACTCTAAATAAGTTTAATCTTGATTTTTTCATTTAATCACCGTTTTACCCAAAGGTGTAATATTAAAAATTTAACAATAAATTTATCAAATATATTGAAATAGGCATATTACATATTATTCAAGCCAAATAAGTTGAATTACAGTTTAATTTAAAATTTGGGACACTATTAATAATATAAGTTATAATTTACTATATTATTTGTAACTATTAATTTTTATTTAATAAGAATTTTTCTAAGAAAATAATTCATTTAAAAAATCCTCAGAAATTTGTATCTGCTGATTCATTTTATCTTTATTTTTAATATGCCTTTTCAATAACGCCAAACGAGGGTTTTTTCCGATCTTGCTCCAGTTTTTTTGCATGAATCTCCAGAAAAGAGCATTCCAAACATCACACCACTCTCCCCGGGGGAAATCACTCATTTTGAGTAAATAATTAGATGAAGAAAAATAGGGTTTTGAGGTAATGATACCCCCATCGGCATACTGACTCATACCATAGACATTGGGCACCATCACCCAGTCATATGCATCAATAAACATTTCCATAAACCAACGATAGATATCATGGGGATCCAAATCGACCAGCAGCATAAAATTTCCCAAAACCATTAAACGTTCTATGTGATGAGCAAAAGAATATTTAATAACACGTGAAACAACTTCATCATATGGTAGAACCCCTGTTTTACCCCAGTAAATCTTCTGATTTATTTTTTTATGGTTTTGGAAGAAATTGCCGGTTCTCTGTTTGGTGCCTTCTCTGATGTAAATGGCCCTCATAAATTCCCTCCAACCAATTATTTGTCTTATAAATCCTTCTTTAGAGTTTAATGGAGCCTCTGCATTTAAAACATCTTTAATCACTTCTTGAGGAGTTATTAAACCTATATTTAAAGATGATGAAATTATAGAATGGAATAAAAATGGTTCATCCATTTGCATAGAATCTTCATAATCACCAAAATACACTAAACGTTTAGATATAAAATCAGAAAGCCATTTTTTCGCATCATGGTGAGTTACCGGGTAAAAAAAATCTTTTACCTCACCTGGATTTTCTGAAAAATATTTATCCACATAATCCCTGGCTTCTGCAATATAATTATTGGTATTGAGTTTTAATAAAATAGGAATCTGCATATTTTTAGGTAGTTTTTTACGGTTCTGAGTATCATAGCTCCATTTGCCACCTTCAGGTCTTTCATCACTTAAAAGAATATTTAACCGTTTCCTCTGAGCTATATAAAATGAAGTTAAAAAATAAGTTTTCTTATTTTCAAAATAATCGTCTATCCATGACAGGGGTGTCAAAAATCCAGGCCCTTCCAATTCAACCAATTTAATCTGGTGATCTGAACAATTATTTATTAACCTGTTTTTTAACAGATGATCAATTAATTCTGCACAATATATGTAATTAATATCATATTTTTCCAGCTCATTAAAAATATAGCTCATTTTAGCGTCTTTTTGATATTCTACATAATTTACATCGTAGCCCTGTTTTTTGAGAAAATCCTGATAATATTTCATAGAGGCGCGGTGTAAAACCAGTTTCTTTTTATGAAAATAGAGTGTATACTTAAAATCTCCAAAAAATAACTGTTCTTCGATCAAAAAGACCTTGCGGCCCTTAAAAAGAGCAGGGTTATTTTCAAAAAGTTGATGGGGAAATATAATGGTAGCCGAATCATTCTCAGAACGTGACATAGATTATTATATGTTTAATTTAATATGTTTAATTTATGAAAAATCTTGGATACATTTAACATACACAATATTTTAGAAGTTTTTTTCATTTTTTAAATTAAAAAATAAGAAATTATCACATTTTAATAACTTAACTATTAATTTTATTTAAGAATTTTTATAGAAAAAATAATTTTTTACTTTTCCCACACTCTCTAGTAAAGGATTTATAATCTAAGTATAATATATTTGACCAATGACAACTTCCGATAAAACAAAAACATCACTGGCCAAATTCGAGGAATTTTTCTCAACAAAGTACAAAGATAATGTTTTTGAAGCATTAGAGAAATATCCGGACCAGAGATCCATAGTAGTTGATTACTTGGATTTAGAAATGTTTGATCCGGATTTAGCTGATCTTTTAATTGAAAAACCCGAAGAAGTAATTAAAGCTTCAAGAAAAGCCATAAAAAATATTGATCCCCTGCGAAAAAACGCAGATTTGAATATTAGATTAGAGAATGTAACCAATAACATACCTTTAAGATTCCTTAGAAGTAAATTTATAGGTAAATTCATTTCAGTGGATGGTATTGTCCGTAAAACTGATGAAATACGCCCTAGAATTGTTACTGCCACCTTTGAATGTAGGGGATGCATGCGCTTACACGAAGTTACCCAAAGTAGCAATATGATAACTGAACCCTCTCTTTGTTCTGACTGTGGTGGCCGTTCTTTCCGTTTACTGCAGGAAGAATCTGAATTTATGGATACTCAAACAGTTAAGGTTCAAGAACCACTGGAAAATCTTTCTGGTGGAGATCAACCACGACAAATACTAATTGTATTAGAAGACGATTTGGTAGATACTCTAACCCCTGGAGATATTGTAAGAATAACCGGAACTCTGAGAACGGTTCGAGATGATAAAACAAAAAGATTTAACAATTTTATTTATGGTAATTACACTGAGCACATAGAACAAGAGTTTGAAGAGCTCCTAGTTTCACCAGAAGACGAAGAGAAGATTAAAGAACTAGCTGCAGATCCTAATGTCTATGATAAAATTATAAAATCCACTGCCCCATCCATCCACGGTTATAGGGATGTTAAAGAGGCCATTGCCTTGCAACTATTTGGTGGTGCTGGAAAAGAACTGGATGATAAGACTCGTCTGAGAGGAGATATTCATGTCCTTATTGTAGGAGATCCTGGTATTGGTAAATCCCAGATGCTCAAATATGTCTCAAAGCTGGCTCCAAGAGGTATTTACACCAGTGGTAAAGGTACAAGTGGGGTGGGACTTACTGCTGCAGCTGTTAGAGATGAATTTGGTGGATGGTCCCTAGAAGCCGGTGCTTTAGTATTAGGAGATAAGGGAAACGTTTGTGTGGACGAACTTGATAAGATGAGAGATGAAGATCGTTCAGCCATTCACGAGGCCTTGGAACAGCAAACCATAAGTATTGCTAAGGCAGGAATTATGGCCACCTTAAACTCAAGGTGTTCAGTACTAGCGGCGGCCAACCCTAAATTCGGCCGTTTTGACAGTTATAAATCCCTTGCCGAACAGATTGATTTGCCGTCTACCATTCTTTCTCGGTTTGACTTGACTTTTGTAGTGGAAGATAAGCCCGAAGAGGAAAAGGATAGAAGTTTGGCACGTCACATTTTAAACACACACAAAGAAGACCGTATGCATTTTGAGATTGACCCAGAACTTCTAAGAAAATATATTGCTTATGCCCGGCGTAATATTCACCCGGTTCTTACTGACAAGGCCATGGACGTATTAGAAGAATTCTACGTTTCCATGAGAAACAATTCCATTGATGATGATTCACCAGTACCTATTACTGCTAGGCAGTTAGAAGCGATTATCCGGTTATCTGAAGCCAGTGCTAAAATAAAACTTAAACCTGAAGTAGATACAGAAGATGCTCATCAGGCCATTAAATTAACTAAGGCCTGTTTAAAGCAAGTGGGAATGGATCCTGAAACCGGGAAAATTGATATTGACAAAGTAGAAGGAAGACCACCTAAATCTGAAAGAGATAAATTAAGAATACTTCTGGACGTAATACAGGAACTAGAAGAAGAATATGGTGGACGTGCTCCTACCAATATTCTTATATCTGAGATGGCAGATAGATATAATGTAAGCGAAGAAAAGGTGGAAGAGTTTGTAAGAAACCTCAAACACAAAGGAGTAATATTTGAACCTTCCAGAGGTTACCTCAAGGTTGTATAATCCTTTTTGATTTTTGAAATTTAATTTTTAAATTAAATTTTATTTTTCCGCCAAATTTCTATTTAAATTTTATTTACCCTATTTGGAGGTATTATTATGAGTGATTATGATAAATTATTAGACCGGGCCATTGAACAACTGCCCCCAGAAGTATTTGAAACTAAACGTTTCAGCGTACCTAAAGCTTATTCTGTAATTCAAGGAAACAGAACTTTCATCCAGAATTTCAGAGAAATAGCAGATGCTATGAACCGAGACCCTCAGCACTTATTAAAGTTCTTATTAAGAGAATTAGGTACTGCTGGAAACCTGGAAGGTGGAAGGGCCATCATGCAGGGAAAATTCACTCACTTTTTAATAAATGAGCGATTAGAGGATTATGTTCAAAAATTCGTTATGTGCCATGAGTGTAATAGGCCAGATACCAAAATCATCAGAGAAGATCGTATATTTTTACTCAAATGTGCGGCCTGTGGTGCTAAAGCCCCTCTAAAAACTCTCTAATCGAGCATTATTTAAAAAAAAATTATAATTAAATTATTTTTAAATCAGATATTTTTTAATATTTTAATTAATAATTTAAATTATAATTCCCAATTAGACTAATGTTTTTAGTTTAAATCTTTAATCGAGTCCTTTTTTATTGATTGAATAATTTTAGAATGTTATTATATAATTAAAATATTGGTATTAATTTAAATACGAATTTTGAAGGTAAATATTTATGTTTTGTCCACAATGCGGTAGCACCGATAAAGAAATGATTGAAGGTATTTGTAAAGACTGTTTTTTAAAGGATTTTCAATTAATTTCACTCCCCGATGAAATAAAAATTGTAGTGTGTGCTCACTGCCATTCAAATCTCAAAGAAGGTAAATGGAAAGAATTAGGACTGCCTGAAGAAGAAATTATTTATCAGGCCCTGGAAGCAGCTATTGAAATTAAAGAAATAGTTGAAAATCCAGAAATAGATCTGGAAATACTCAAAATGAGGGGTTCCATTGCAGAATGCTTGATTCAAGTTAAAGGATCCGTTATGGGTGATGCAGTAAGCCAGGAATATCAGGCAAATGTTCGACTTAATAAAAGCGTCTGCCCGGACTGCAGTAAATTCAATTCTGGTTATTATGAAACAGTTATTCAATTAAGAGCTGACAAGCGCCATTTAAGTAAAGCAGAAATAGAATCTGCCGATAATGTAGTTAATGAAACACTGGACCGTATGTGGGAAAAAAGCCGTATGGCATATCTTGCCCAGCGAGTAGAAATGAAGGAAGGAATCGATTATTATATCGGATCCCAAAAATCGGCCCGTAAAGTCATATCTGCTTTAAAAGAAGTTTTGGGAGGAATCACCAAAGAATCTCCGCGACTTATTAGTCAAGACAAATCTACAGGAAAGGGACTTTATCGGACATGGATTTCTCTACGCCTTCCAGAATTTCAAGTAGGTGACTTCATTGAATATGAAGACCAAATAGGTCAAGTGAAGTCATTTGATTCTAGAAAAATTATTGCAGATAATTTAAAGAGCTTAAAAAACTTCAGTGTGCTCTGGAAGGAATATGAAAAAATAAAATCACCCGCCAAAGCCACTGAAATTAAAATAACGAGTATAACTTCAAAATCACCTACGGAAATTCAGATTTTACACCCGGAAACGTTTCAACCTATTGATTTAAGCCTTACTGAAAATTTAGCTGATTTTAAAATCGGTCAAGAAGTTTGTGTTATTCAAATCCATGGAGAAATATATATACTTCCCCAATTACTGAATAATAACTAATCCACAATATTAACTTAAATATTCTATAAATTTGAGTTATAATATAAAAATTTACAAATATTTCAATATTTTTATCATGGTGAAAAAATGGACTTAAAATCAAAAATAGAGTTAATTACACAGGGGACACTGGAAATAATTACTGAAGGGGAACTGGAAGAAAAGCTCAAAAAAGAGCAACCAATAGCCTATATTGGTTATGAACCATCTGGAAAAGTCCATTTAGGTCACACCATAACTGTAATGAAAATGATAGATCTGCAAAAAGCAGGATTTAAAATAAAAATACTCTTAGCAGATTATCATGCTTTTTTAAATGGTAAAGGAAGTTTAGACGAAATAAAAGAAGTGGCAGAATACAATAAAAAATGTTTTTTGGCCTTAGGACTATCCCCCGAAACAGAATTTATTCTAGGATCAAGTTTCCAAACCAAAGAAGAATATACCACACAAGTGTATCAATTAGCACTTCTTACTACATTAGTAAGGGCCAAAAGAAGTATGGCACAGATTACAAGGGATGCCGAGGACCACAAAGTAGCCGAAGTAATTTATCCCCTCATGCAAGTTATTGATATGGTATTTTTAGAAACTGATCTGGCCATGGGCGGAATGGAACAACGAAAAATACATATGTTGGCCCGGGAAAACCTGCCACGTATTGGAAAAACCGCTCCGGTATGTTTGCACACGCCATTACTCCATGGAACTGATGGATCTGAGAAAATGTCTTCTAGTAAAGGCAATTTCATTGCCATTGATGATTCCCCAGAAGATATAAAGAAAAAGATGAAAAAAGGCTACTGTCCTGTAGGAGAGGTAGAAGGAAATCCCGTTATTGAAATGGCCAAGCACTTTATTTTCCCATTTACTGAGAAACTGATAATTAAAAGGCCTGAAAAATTCGGGGGAAATCTGGAATTGGATTATTCTGAACTGATTGATATGTACTCTCAGGAGAAATTACATCCATTGGATCTTAAAAATGCAGTTACTGATTATTTAATAGAATTTTTAAATCCAGTGCGAGAGTATATGGCTGAAAATTAATAAACTCAAATTATTAAATTATAATTTAACTAATAATGGTTAATAAACATATAATCCTTTAATAGATAAATACATTAATGACAAAACAATTTAAATAAAAAAATTGAAAATACATACTTAATTTTTTAAATTTAAATTCATCAGGTGATAATAATGCTATATGAAATGAGAATTCCACCAGGAGTAACAGAAAGGAACATGGCTGAAATAATTACCAATTATGAGGTTGATTTGGCCCACACTGACCACGGCCCTGTGCTAAAAGGAGAAATGGAAGAGTTGGAAAAAGTTAGGGAATATGTGGTTAAATCACTGAATGAAAGAATTGAATTATTTGAAGGAAGAAAGAAGCCATCTCAAACAGAATAGTTTTAAAAAAACTTTTTTATAAATACTTATTTTTTCAAAAAAAAATTATTTTTAAACTATTGTTTTATTTCTAATATTATTATTATTTCTAATCTTGGTTTAACTTTTTTACTAATCTACTATTCCATCAACACAAATTCCTAAATAAGGAGCTAATGCTTTTTTTATGTCATGGTGCACCAGATTTGAGCCATTATTAGCATTAATAACCAGAAAATTTTCTTTTTTATGTTCTTTCAAGGAATTTTCCCCTATTTTCTTATAATTAGCACTTACTTTCTTTAAAAAAGACTCATTTTCAAATTTATCAATTCCTTGACATCTAGAAACTGCAGTTTTAACATCGATATCCAGGAAAATCACTAAATCTGGCCTTTTAGCATATTTATTTATCTCAGTAATCCATTCAAAAGGGCTTTGATAGGCCAGACTGGAATAAAAACAACGGTCACTAAGCATTATTTTATTATCATTATCGATATTTTCTTCATTTTCCAGAAGTTTATCTTTTAAAGCTAATCTATCTGCTGCAAAAAGAAGGCCCAACATCTTTTGAAATTCAGGTTCTGTGGCCCGAGGGTCTTGAAGCATTTTACGAATTAACACACCCACCGGAGAGGATGTAGGTTCCACAATCATTTCTACATCATATCCATTTTCTTCAAGCCATTTTTCCAGTAGTTTTACCTGAGTAGACTTCCCTGCACCATCAATACCTTCCAAACAAATGTACATAGGATTTCATTATATAATTTATATCTTAATATATTTTCTTAAAATAGATCCAAACAAAGTTAATGGGAAATGTTTTAAAATAGAATTTTAATAATGGAAAAAATATGATTTAGATTATTATAAGAATATTATTTTCAAGTCAAAATGTTTTTTTTAAATATAATTTACATTCACCTAATTTTAGTAGATATTTATAATAAGAATTTCTTACAAATAATTAATTAAAAACTATAATTTATTAAATTAATTATAAAATAATTATAAAATTAACCTTTTTGTAAATTCAAGGGGTGAATTATGTCTAAAACTAAAGTCATGGTAGTAGAAGATGAAAGCATTGTAGCAATTGACATTAGTCAAAGGCTTGATAGTTTAGGATATGAAGTCAGCGCCACAGTTTCTTCCGGTGAGAAAGCCATCGAAATGGCTGAGAAAACCAAACCAGATATTATTTTAATGGATATTGTATTAAAAGGAAATATTGATGGTATTGAAGCAGCAGAAGTAATTGGAGAAAAGTTTAAGATACCAATAGTATACCTTACGGCCTATTCCGATGAGAAAACTCTCAAAAGAGCTAAATATACCGGGCCATTTGGTTACATAATAAAACCTTTTGAAGACCGTGAATTACACAGTGTCATTGAAGTAGCTCTTTACAAAAACGAAATGGATACTCGGCTTAAAGAAAGTGAAGAAAAATATAGAATAATAGTTAATTCGATGCAGGACATACTTTTCACACTGGATTTAGATGAGCGCTGCACCATGATTTCTGAAAATCAAATTAAACGATATGGTGTGCGTGCTGAAGATTTTATTGGTAAAACGACAGTTGAAATGTTTGGAGAAGATAATAAAATACACCAAAAAGCCAATAAAAGAGTTTTAGGTGGTGAAAGCATTGTTTATAACTGGTCAGGGAATATTGCTCATAAACCAGTTTACTTTCAAACATCACTTTCTCCTCTAAAAAACTCTGAAGGTGAGTTAATTGGAATTACTGGAATTTTAAGAGACATATCTGATTTAAAAAAGGCAGAAGATGCACTTTCACATGAAACAGAAATTAATATGGCTCTGGCTAAGCTGGGAAAAAAACTATTGAATCCTACAGATATTGAATATATATCCAATCAAGTGTTAAAATATGCTAAAGACCTTACTAAAAGCGAATTTTGTTTTGTGGGTTATGTAGAGCCTGGCACAAGGAACCTTAAAAATTTCAGCCTTACTAAAAAAGTATGGGAAAAATGCCATATAGATAATGTCTTTGAAAGCGAATTTTCTTTTAATGATGTGGGGGGATTATGGGGCTGGGTTCTTGACAATAATGAAGCCATACTTACCAATAACCCATCTGAAGACAGTAGATGCGTAGGAACACCAGAAGGACATATTCCTATTAAAAATTTCATTGGCGTTCCGGCCATGTTAAATGATAAAAGAATAGGAATGATAGCACTATCTAATAGTGAAGAACATTACACCGAAAATGATTTAATCGTAGTTCAACAATTAGCCGACCTTTATGCATTAGCCATTCATCGAAAGCTTTCTGAGGAAAAGCTGAGAGAAAGCGAAGAGAAAAACAGAGTTATTGTTGAAAAATTCCTTAAAATTGTTTCAGAAATGATGATAGAAATTAGATGATTAGTAATCAACCATCCAAGTTCTAGGATATGATTCACTATAAAATTTAATTTCTATGATTAATCTATTTAATAATTTTATTTTTGTTAATAAGATTTTTAATAATTCAAAATTATGCTTATTTATTGGTGAATTTTAATAAATTAAGACTTATTAACGTATTAATGATCGGGAAAACAATATTCAACCATAATATAATTTATAACTTAATCATACACATTACCACTAATTATTATTATTTTGGAGGAGATCTCTTGAGAAATATTCCTGAACTCTTAGCGCCCGCAGGGTCTATTGAATCTATGAAAGCGGCTGTAAACTCAGGAGCGGACGCAGTGTACTTATCTGGAAAAAATTTTGGAGCAAGACATTTTGCTGAAAATTTTTCTGAAAAAGAAATCTCAGAGGTTGTTAACTATGCCCATTTAAACGGAGTGAAAGTTTATGTGACAGTTAATACCCTAGTTAAAGATTCAGAGCTACCAGCTATGGACCAATATCTCTTAAAACTTTATCAAATAGGAGTAGATGCCATATTAGTACAAGATTTGGGAGTAGTAAATTTAGCCCAAAGAGTGGTTCCTAATCTAAATCTCCATGCATCTACTCAAATGACCATACATAATGAGGAAAGTCTGAAATGGTTGGAGAAAAATGGTTTTAAAAGAGCCGTGCTCTCTCGTGAACTCTCAATTGATGAAATCAAATCATTTGTAAAATCCAGTGATCTGGATCTGGAAATATTCCTTCATGGTGCTTTATGCTATGGTTATTCTGGCCAGTGCCTTCTCTCTTCATTCATAGGTGGTAGGAGTGGAAATAGAGGTATGTGTGCCCAACCCTGTAGAAAACCCTATTCTTTAGTTTATGGACCCCAGGATAATTATGGTCGGCCTCATGACCTGAATAAAGTTGATTTACCTGAAAATTTTTTGCTATCAACTAGAGACTTGGCCCATTATCCACAGCTAGACATATTAATAAAATCTGGGATTAAAAGTCTAAAAATTGAAGGCCGCATGAGATCTCCAGAATATGTGGGTATTGTGGTAGGAATATATCGAAGGGCTCTTGATAAAATAGCTAAAGGTAATTGGAAACCACTGCAAGAGGATATGGAAACTCTGAAACTAGCATTTAACAGAGAATTTACATCCGGACATCTGTTACCTAGTCCTAAAAACAATATTATGGCTCGGGAAAAACCAGGCCATAGAGGTCTTTATCTTGGTGATGTGAAAAAAATCAAAGGAAAAGATAAAAAAGTGATTATTTCTTTAAGAACACTTACCATTCCTCAAAAGGGAGATGGGTTGTTTTTTGATATAGATAACGAATTGAAAAGCACTGGATTTGATCTGGATGCTGAACCCGCACTCAATGGGAAAAACCTGATAGTGCAAGCAAAAAAAACCGTCCAAATAAATTCTAAAGTTTATTTAACCCGTAAAAATGATTTAAAAAAATTAATACCCTCCTTTGAGTCTAAAAAAAGATTTTTAAATTTGAAAATTGAGTTTAAGGTTCTTGAAAATAATTATCCTGAGCTGAAGGCAGAATTAGTAGGCCCTAATGGAAAGATATCTACTAAAGTCAAGGCAAGTATGCCCATGGAAGAGGCCATAAATAGACCTGTCAGTGTAGATGAAATAGAAAAACAGGTCATTAAAATGGGGAAAAAACCATTTAATGTTATTTTCAAAAATTTAAACTACGATGGAACTCTTTTTATGCCTTTGCGAGAAATAAATCAGCTAAGAAGAGATTTAATTGATTCTGTAGAAAATAAACTTATTCAAAGTTATTTACCATCTCCTAATGAATTAAAATCGTCATTTGAAGAATATAATATTGTAACAGAAGAATTAAAGTCCTCAATGAAAGAATATAGTGAGGTAAAAGAAGAATTAAAAGATCTAAAAAATATTAAAAATATTAAAAAAAATGATTCGAATACATCACTTTCAGCTTATATAAGTGATATTAAAACTTTAAAAGTAGCTAAAAAGTCTAATTTTAACCGAATATATTTAGAACCCACACTATTGCCAGAATCTGAAATATATGAAAACTGTTTTAATCCAAACAAAAATATTTTAAAGGATAAAAATGCTTTCCAAGAAAAGGGATTATTTGATGAATTTGTAAATATTTTGATTGAATCGAATGATATATGCCAAAATAAAGATATTGAAATGGTTTGGAAATGGCCAGATATAAGTAGATTACATATCCTGGATCTTTTAAAATCCATATCTTCAGAGATTTCTCAATTAGATATGGGAATTATGGTCGGTAGTCCTGGATTAGCCAGTTATTTACACAAAAATCATCCACAATGGAAAGTTTATGGTTCTTCAGCATTAAATATCTGGAATAATCAAAGTATTTCCCATGTTTCTCCATTATTTTCTCTATTAACCTTATCTCCAGAGTTATCACTAAATGACATTAAACCATTATTGAATAAAGATTTAATAGTTTATAATAATTCTAGGGCGGATAAACAGGAGCAAGCTAATTTAAATCCAATTGATTTAGAAATAATATTGCAAGGCAGTCTGGAATCTATTGTTAGTCAGGAATGTATTTTATCATCTAATTTGTTGTCAAATTCTCAGTTTAAGTTGTTTAAAGAAAATAAGGAAGATGATTTTTTTGTAGGGCTTAAAGATGTTAAAAACCAGATTTTCCCTTTGAAAATATCTGCAGACTGTCAAAGTATAATTCAAAACTCCGCAGAAGTTTGTCTAGTTGATTATTTACCATTACTTGGGAAATTGGGTTGTTGCAACTTTTCTATAGATGCCCGAGCTAAAGGACCATTATATTTAGAAAAAATGGGACATTATTATGCTAAAACATTAGCTGATTCTTTAAATCATTCTAATTTACAAATTGATAAGCTTAAGAGTAAAATAAAAAAAGTTTCAACAGGAGGAATTACTGCTGGAAATTTCCTTCGAGGAGTGAATAAAACAGATTTAGTTTAGCTATAGCTAAAACTTACCTTAAAATTATAATAATATCCTGAAATTCTATTACATTATAAAATATTTCTTTTCACACGCTCACCATTCTTATAAATATTCCATTTAAGAATAAGCATATAGAAGTAAATAATTATTATAATCTCTAATTAACTCAATTTAATAAAAAAAAGAAGGTAAAGGGAATAGCATGGGGAAAAAACTAGATTTGACAAAAGTAAAGGGTGTGGGGGAACGCATGGCCCAAAAAATTGTACAACAACTTGGTGGTGAACAGGAACTTATAAATGCGGTTGAAAACTTCGAAATAGATCGTATTTCAAGTATTGAAGGTGTGAGCCAAAGAAAAGCAATTGAAATCATAAATGATCTCTCTGGAAATTCCACAGAAGAATTTCTAAAAACTGAAAGGGCTCTGCAATTATATGAAGAAATTTTAGAAAAAATTTTATCTTATGCTCATAGTTCCCATGCTAAAAATAAGATATTGCTACTTTCACCGATGCAAGATCCTGAAAAGATAAAATCTTCAATTGATTTTGTTATGGAAGCTAAAAGAAGTGTTTCATCACTTCCTATTAAACATGTTCGTGGTTTATTGAACAATTTGAGTTTACCTCATGAAATTAAGCCAAACTACGATCCTTCTGTAGCTATCCTTGTTGAAAGTAGTGAAGATTATGGTTATTTAGTTGATTTAGGCCTTAATCGTCATTTTCCAATAATAAGTGCTCAGGAATCCGGAGAAATTCAGGAATATGAATTTGTTATTTATGTATATTCCCATGGTAATTTGGCCTTAGATGAACAGGAAAATGTGGTAATGGTCAGTAAAGATTCTGAAATTCTGGAAATTATTCCAGAATCTGTTTTAAATTACTTTACACACAACAAATCAATTTTAACCCAGGTGTTAGAATTAAGAAATCTATTACAAAAGGAAACAGTTCTGGATGAAACCATTAAAATATTGAATGAACTGGAAGAATTGAAATATAAAGAAGTCGATTTTGACAAGTCAGTCAATTCTGCTAAGAAGAGGGCGGATGATGAAATAAAATCCTCGGTCAAAAATGTGGACCTCAAAGGAGATGAAGTTCTGGCCCTTTTAAATCAAGGCATGACGGGTAAAATAGAGAAAATATTTGATGAAGTAATCAGTAAAGCACGTGCAGATATTAAGTTAGATACTGGTACTGAATTTGATCCATTCCTCAGAACATATCCTCTGGAAATTGATGATGCAGAATTAGAAAGAGTGAAAAAACAGGATCTATCAAAAAGACAGATTGAAATTTTTGATAAAAAAGTAACAGCTGCTAAAAGACTCTCCCAAATAAGGACAAAAGTTGATCAGGAAATCAAAGAAGCATTGGAATTTGACTATCAATTTGCCCTGGGATGTTTTGCTCATTATTATCAATTAAAATCCCCTGAAATAGGAGATGCTTTCCATCTAGAGGGCGCACTGCATCTAAATTTAGCTCATAAAAATGAAAGTGAATCCACTAATTCTTCTGAGGACATTCAGAGAATAGATTACTCTCTTTTTTACCCGGAAAATGTGGCCTTGCTCACGGGAGCCAATAGTGGAGGAAAAACCACATTACTGGAAACTTTAGCCCAAATTTCGATTATGACCCATATGGGTTTGCCAGTTTGTGCTGAAAAAACAGAAGTAAAGTTACTTGATGAAGTTTATTTCTTCTCTAAACAAAGATCACTAGATGCTGGAGCATTTGAATCATTTTTAAGAACTTTCATGCCCATAGTGACTACTGATAACCAGAAACTAATTTTACTGGACGAATTAGAAGCTATAACTGAATTAGAAGCGGCAGTGAAAATTATATCAAGTTTTATAGAATTAATAAATGATTCAAATTCATTTGCCGTTATAGTAACCCACATGGCCCGTGAAATTATCAAATACGCACCAATAAGAGTAGATGGAATTGAAGCTAAAGGTTTAGATGATAATTATAACCTATTAGTTGATAGAACTCCTAAAATGAATTATTTGGCCCGGAGTACTCCAGAGTTGATATTGAAAATGATATATGAAAGATCTGATGGGAAATTAAAGGATATTTACGGAAAGATACTAGAAAAATTTTAATTTATAATATTAAATCAACTTATTTTTAATTTTTAAATCTAAATTTAAAAATTATTTAGATTAATACAAGTTCCTATCATCATACTGGTCGTATTAATCCTGAAAAAATGGATCAGAATAAAAATAAATTAGGAAAGATCAAAGCAATCAGCATTCATCACCTTGTTCCATGCTTTAATGAAGTCCTGGATAAATTTACTTTCTGAATTTTCACAGGCATAGACTTCTGCAATGGCCCGTAGCTGAGAGTTAGAACCAAAAATAAGGTCAATTCTAGTGCCAGTCCATTTTAATTCTCCTGTTTCACGATCATGACCTTCAAATAGATCTCCTTCTTCTGATACAGCTTTCCATTCTGTTCCCATATCCAGCAAATTCACAAAAAAGTCATTGGTGAGTGTTTCAGGTTTTTCTGTGAAAAGACCGTGTTTAGATTGATTGTAGTTTATATTTAAAACTCTCAAACCTCCAAGGAGAACCGTCATTTCTGGAGCCGTTAGTGTCAGCACCTGTGAGCGATCTATAAGTAGCTCCTCGGCTGAAATAGAGAATTTAGTTTTTAGATAGTTTCTGAATCCATCTGCTAATGGTTCAAGAACAGCAAATGATTCTATATCTGTCTGTTCAGGCAGTGCATCCATTCGCCCTGGGGTGAAAGGGACATTCACTCCATAAACTGCATTCTCAGCCGCCTTTTCAATAGCAGCACCACCTCCCAGGACGATTAAATCAGCAAGCGAGACTTTTTTATCGCTGGATTGTGAATTATTGAACTCAGTTTGAATCTCTTCCAGCGTATTTAATACTTTATTAAGTTTAGCAGGTTCATTTACTTCCCAGTCTTTCTGTGGGGCAAGACGGATGCGTGCACCATTAGCACCTCCCCTTTTATCGGACCCACGGAATGTTGATGCAGAAGCCCAGGCAATTGAAACAAGTTCGGACACACTTAAATCCGATGCAAGAATCTTAGCTTTGAGGTTTGCTATATCCTGTGTATTTATAAGTTCATGATCCACAGCAGGAATAGGATCCTGCCAAATAAGATCCTCTTGGGGAACTTCCGAGCCGAGGTAGCGTGTACGGGGGCCCATGTCACGGTGAGTTAATTTAAACCAGGCACGAGCAAAGGCATCAGCAAATACTTCTGGATTTTCCAGATAGTGCCGGGCTATTTTCTCATAAAAAGGATCAAACTTGAGAGAAAGATCTGCAGTGGTCATCATAGGGCGATTTTTTTTAGAAGGATTATGGGCATCAACCACCATGTCTTCATCATCCACATCTTTTGCTAACCATATATAAGCCCCTGATGGACTTTTAGTAAGTTCCCATTCGTATTTGAAGAGAACTTTCAGATAACCCATATCCCAGGTGGTAGGATTCGGTTTCCAGGCACCTTCCAATCCACTAGTAATGGTATCACCGGCTTTACCACTTTTATATTGACTTTTCCAGCCTAGCCCTTGTTCTTCCATAGAGGCAGCTTCTGGTTCAGGCCCCACTAATTCTGGATCTCCAGCGCCATGGGTTTTACCAAAGGTGTGTCCTCCAGCAATAAGCGCAACGGTTTCTTCGTCATTCATAGCCATACGTGCGAAAGTTTCCCTGACATCACGTGCTGAATCAAGAGGTATTGGTTCTCCATTGGGCCCTTCGGGGTTTACATAGATCAATCCCATCTGTACAGCTGCCAAAGGTTTCTCCAGTTCACGATCTCCACTATATCGTTCATCATCAAGCCATATATCTTCCTTACCCCAGTAAACATCATCCTCCGGTTCCCAAATGTCTTCTCGGCCACCACCAAATCCAAAGGTTTTAAAGCCCATAGACTCCAGTGCACAGTTGCCGGCCAGAATCATGAGGTCAGCCCAGGATATTTTTTCCCCGTATTTCTGCTTAATAGGCCATAAAAGACGACGTGCTTTATCCAGATTAACATTATCTGGCCAACTGTTTATGGGTGCAAAACGCTGATTACCTGTGCCGCCACCACCGCGACCGTCAGATGTGCGGTAAGTGCCCGCGCTATGCCAGGCCATACGAATCATAAGACCACCATAATGTCCCCAGTCAGCAGGCCACCATTCTTGTGAATCTGTCATCAGATTGTAAAGGTCACTTTTCAGTGCAGCCAGGTCAAGCTTTTTAAATTCCTCAGCATAATTGAATTCGGTCCCCATTGGATTGGAAGCTGGCGTATGTTGATGAAGAATCCCTATATTTAATTGGTTTGGCCACCAATCTTTATTTGTAGTCCCTCGACCTGTAGGTTTTCTATCTGTATTGCCTGTAACCGGACACTTACTATAATCATCCATTATATCACCCCATGGATCATATTCAAACTTGTTCAAATTTTTCTAATTACACATTTCCTATTTAGTCGACTCAAATTTTATAATTATCTAGTTACATTTTTGTCTTTGATTATATTTATCACTTAACAACTGTAATTTTATAGTTAAGAAAATAAATAACGATTGTCACTTACTTTATTAAATAAATTTATAGAAATATTTTCTAAAATATCAAAAGAAAATGGGGCCAAAATAGAATTTACACATTATCTTCATATAAAATCATATGAAACACCATTAGAAGTAAGCTCAAAAAAATACATAAAATACCAATTCAATGATTTAAATAAGTTCAGATAGTTTAGTGCTAGAATTGTGGTTGATAGTGTCCATGGTTAGGAAAATGGATATTTGAAATGAAAGAAGAATTAAAATCTAAATTCAAAGTGCAAGATTATCCATTAGAAAGTTTAGCAGTTTGGATCAAATGATAACCAGAAACTCATTTTATTGGACGAATTAGAAGCTATAACTGAATTAGAAGCGGTGGTGAAAATTATATCCAGTTATAGAATTAATAAATGATTCAAATTCATTTGCCGTCATAGTAACCCAAATGGCCCGTGAAATCATCAAATACGCTCCAATAAGAGTAGATGGAATTGAAGCTAAGGGTTTAGATGATAATTATAATCTATTAGTTGATAGAACTCCAAAAATGAATTATTTGGCCAGAAGTACTCCTGAGCTGATATTGAAAATGATATATGAGCGCTCTGATGGGAAATTAAAAGATATTTATGGTAAGATATTAGAGAAATTTTGATCATTGAAGAATATTTGGCTTGACTTTGAGCTAGTTTAAAGTAATTTAAGTCTAATTCAAAGATAAGTGACCTAAATAAAATATAAATAAATTGAATGAATTTTAATGAAAATAGAATATTACAAGCATAGCTGTGGAAAACCGGGTTAGAATCTATTAAATTCTACTATGCCATAAATAAGATGTTTCAGTCCTAATAATTAGATTAATAAAATTTTAAGAGTAATTAATTAATACTAATCAACTTTTTTAGATTATCTTTAGATTTATTTAAATCAGTTGAACTTATTTTTTCTCCCCAAGGTATTAGAAAAATTTTTATTTTCAGTTGTATCCGCATAAAATTCAGGCAGGGAATATATTCAAAAGATCCATCGTCAAAAATAGGGGCTAGAAACCCACCATTTCCTTTATCAAAATCTACCCTTAGTAATAAAGCGTTCATAATATCAATTATCCAGCTTTGATCTTTTTAATCGGCTAATTCAATCATATTCATTCAATATCTTCTGAATTTAGCAAAATTCATTCAGGCAAATAATCTATATCCATCCTTGAATTTTCATGATTCTTATAAATATTCTAAAGTTTAGAATATTAAATAGGAGTGTTTTTTATGACTTCCATCATTGAATTGGAAGACAAATTAAATAGTTTAAAAACTGAGGATAAAGAATCTTACAAAATATTTAAAAGAATTTACAGTGTTTATTCTGGAACCGGAACTATGAAAATTCCTCCGGGACTTAAAAATAAAGTTGTGGGATATTTTAGTACAAAAGATGAATCCGGAAATCCCACTGAAACCCAAAAACAGGTCCTGTATAAACTTGAAAATCAAAAAATAGTGAAAACATTCAATAGGTGGACCGGAGAAGGTGCCCTTTTCAATTATATGCGAACCAACAGGCCAGGTATGGGGAAAAAGGATCTCAAAAATCAGAAAAACAAATTATCCCAATTAATTAATGACTCCCGAAAAAATTGTGATTTTTGCCAGCCAGATCAATATACTCCCGAAGATGTTTTTGGTAGGATTAAAGGTAAACATTCTATAACTGCATCTAATATCGCCAAATATGATGTTTGGAGTAGTCTGGTAATTTTCAAAAACCATAACCCTCTAAAATTTACTCTGGAAGAATTATCTGATTATATTGATACTGGTTTCCACTGGTTTGATAAAGTATTTCAGACCGATGAAACCTACAAATGTCCTTTTTTTGTTTGGAACTGCCTTTACAAAGCCGGAGCTTCACAAATACATGGACATGCGCAAATTTTAATGGGTAAAGATATTCCTTATGCTAAAGTAGAAGTTCTAAAAAGAGCTCAGAGTAATTATCAAAAAAGATATCATGAAAAATCTCATAAAGGATTAGATCCTCATTATTTCCAGGATTTATATCAGGCTCATCATGCACTGGGACTGGGATATACTGTGGATGGGGTTTCTTTGTATACAAGTATCACACCTGCTAAAGAGAAAGAAATCACAATACTGCCCCCAGAATCACCGTCCACCCATAAAAATTCTAAAAAAGTTATTTTTAATATACTTAGATGTTTTATAGATGTTTTAGGAGTACACAGTTATAACTTATCCATATACTGTCCTCCCCGGGATCGGGAATATGATTTCCCATATTTAATTAAAATTGTGGATCGGGGAAGTATTTTCAGGCCCCCCGCAGATATGGGTGGAATGGAACTATTTGGAAGTACTGTGGTAGCTGATGATCCTTATGAAATAATCCACCACATCATAGAATACTTTAAAATACATGAAATAGAATAAAACTCGGAAAAATAGACCTCAACTTTTAATCAGAGGTTTTAAAGCTCAAATAAATGATAAAATCTATTTTATAAATATAATATGATTGAATTGAAAAAATCAGAGCTAGTTTACAGAATTAATCTGTTTTAAGGAGAATTTAAATGTCTAAATATCTTTTTGATAATTTAAAAATGATAAATGATTTCAAAAATGATAAATCTACTGCCATCATACTTGATATAGATGGCACCATCAGTGAAATTGCACCTACTCCCCAGGAAGCTGTTGTTAATTCTGCCATGCACGCTGAACTAATAAAATTAAAAGAAAAATTTGATTTACTGGCAATTATTAGTGGGAGATCTGTTAATGATGCCCGAGCAATGGTAGGTATTGAAGATATTTTATATGTGGGAAACCACGGCCTGGAATATTTTTTTGATGGACAATATTCTGTGGCAGAAGAAGTAGAAAAATATCTCCATCAAATAGAACAAAGTGCTGATCAATTAAATATAGAGTTAGGCGATATTGAAGGCATATTATTTGAGGACAAAGGCATCTGCTATTCCATCCATTACCGACAATGCAATGACGGTGAAGTGGTGAGGAAAAAAATATTAAATTCCCTTAAAAATGGGCCTGAATCAAAAAACCTCCAAATATCAGAGGGTCGTAAGTTGGTGGAAATAAAACCCCCATTAGGTTTTGATAAAGGTGTAATCCTCCATAGAATCATAGAAAAACATGATTTAAACAAGGTTATCTATTTAGGTGATGATATCACCGATTTAGATGCTTTTAAGAAACTTAGTGAATTGGAAAATGAAGGTAAAATAAGGAGTGCTAGTATATTGGTGTTCTCCAATGAAATACCAAGTTATGTTAAGAACAGCACATCATTTTTTGTGGATAGTGTAAATGAAGTTCTTAACTTTTTCAGATGGTTATTAGATTAATATAAACCTTCTTAATCATTAAATAATCAAATAAAGAACAGATAACTGTTTTTTAAGAAAGACTTATTTAATGTGAAGTCCATATTATTACATATGATAAAGGTCATTATTATGGCCGGCGGAAAAGGAACTAGAATTCAACCAATGACATTAATTAGGCCAAAACCTCTGATTCCAATCGCAAACCGACCTATGATTGATTATATTATTAAAAAACTTGAAATTCAAGGCTATACTGATATAGTGGTAACTTTAAACTATTTCAAAAACCAAATTAAAAACTACCTAAATCAGGCTCATCCAGATTTAAATATTAAATATTCTATTGAGAAGAAACCTCTGGGTACTGCTGGAGGCTTAAATAAAGCAGATAGGCACCTTGATGATACTTTTTTTGTTTTGAGTGGGGATGTGCTGGTTGATGTGGACCTTGATAAATTATTAGAGTTTCACCAGGAAAAAAATGCCCTGGCAACCATCCTACTTACTCCTGTAAAAGATCCCACCCATTTTGGAATTGCAGTATTGGACAATAATAATCAAATAATCAAATTTTTAGAAAAACCATCGCCAGATAATGTTTTTAGCAAAATTGCCAATGCGGGAACCTATGTTTTAGAACCAGAAATACTGGATTATGTTGACACTTCGAAAGGCCCAGTAGATTTTTCTAATGATGTTTTCCCACAATTAATAGAAGAAAAAGCTGGGATTTATGGTCATATCTTAGAGGGGTATTGGAACGATGTTGGAAGACCCGATTCATATCTAAAGGCAACCCGAGATGTTCTAAATAAAAAAATAAATCCCCATCCCCACGGAGACTATTTAAGGGAAAGTGTGGGAAAATTTGGAGACATCTGGATTGGTAAAGATGTTAAAATTGAAGATAAAGTTAGAATTATTGGTCCAGTAGTTATTGGGGATAATGCTGTAATAAAAAAAGGAGGTGTACTGGGAAAAAATACAGTTATCGGCGAAAAAGTCCAGGTCGGAGAGGGTACCCATATCTTAGGTTCAGTAATCCTGCCAGATAGTATTATAAAAGCCCATTCATACCTTAAAGACTGCATAATTGATTCTAAATGCATCCTGGAACATGGCTGTGTACTTGAAAAAGGAGTGATACTGGGAAGTTCTGTACAAATGGGTCCTTACAGTTTAGTGAAATCCAATAGATCCATTACTAATAAAATTGAGATTTTTGGAGATTCTATTGTAGATTCTGATTATCCTACTGAAACAGAGTAACTTATTTTAATTTCAGATTAAGGGAATTATAATGTGAATAACGGTAATTATTAAATAAAGAGTTACCAGGGAATTTTATGGCTAAATATGTGCAAGATATAAGGGGAGTGGTTAATGCTGAAATAAGCAATAAATTTGCCTCCCATTTAGGAACTATTATTGGAAATTATCTAGGGTGCGGACAACATGTACTGGTAGGCCGTGATTTTTACACCACTTCCCAAATGATAAAACGCTCTATAACCACCGGGCTCATGTCTTCAGGAATTAATGTAATGGATTTCGGAGTGGCACCCATACCAGTAATACACTCCAACATGGACTTTTATAATGCCAGTGCAATGATTTCTATTTCTAGATCCCATTTAAGACCAGAAGATGTTAATATTAAAATAATTAGTGACCATAAAATCCCTTTAGAACAAAGACCTGGGGAAAAAGTTTCCTGGAAGGAAATAGGTGAGCTTAATTATGTCCATGATTACCATGATAGATATATAAATGCAGTTGTTGAAAAAGCCCCTAAAAAACTCATCGAAGAAAAAGGATTTTTGCTAGTTTTAGACTGTGAAGAAGGCCTTAAAAAAACTTTTGCCCCAGATATATTACGTAAAATGGACTGTCAAACTATTTTAATTGGCTGTAAAGATACTCAATTTGAATACAGTTTTCCAGAACCTAACCCCCAAAGAATATCAGTAGTATCCGAGCTTATTACAGCAATTGGGGCAGATATGGGAGCAATATTAGATAATGATCGAGATATGGTAGTTTTTATTGATGAAAAAGGAAACCGTATTAGAGATCAGACCATATTAGGTATTTTCAGCAAATATATTCTGGAAGAAAATCCAAGGAGTACAATTGTATCTTCAGTTGTGGTTTCTAAATCTTTAG
Source organism: Methanobacteriaceae archaeon (assembly GCA_030656015.1). Lineage (NCBI taxonomy): Archaea > Methanobacteriati > Methanobacteriota > Methanobacteria > Methanobacteriales > Methanobacteriaceae > Methanobacteriaceae archaeon. The sequence goes on along the minus strand of JAUSNX010000006.1, from coordinate 2,824 downwards.
ATGAAATAATATCTAAAAGAAAAGGAAAACTAATTAAAACTTCTGTAAACCATGTTTTAAGTGGAATTGCTGAAGAAGACGCCATATTTGGTGGTGATGAACCTGGTATGTTTGTTTTTCCGGAATTTCAATTGTGTTTCGATGCCATTTTTGCAGTAGTTAAAATGCTGGAAATCCTGGCTAAAAAAGATACTACATTATCCCATCTTGCAGGGCAAATAAAGCAATACAACAGGTCCGTTTTTACCATTGACTGTGAACATGAGAAAAAAACATATATAATCGATATTTTTAAGGATAATTTTGAATCAAAATATGAAATCAGCACCATTGACGGTATAAGAGTAGATTTAGATGATTCTTTAATTTTAATCAGACCATCTCGATTCGAACCACTTATCCGAGTTTATTTAGAATCAAAATCTGCTGAAAAATTACAAGAATTAACTGAAACTGTAAAATCCATGATTGAAACAGTACAATAAGGTGTATTTATATGGGTTATCCCCAGCAAAATAAAATTTTAGAGTTTTTAAAGGATAAAAATTTGATAGTAGCTTCAAACAGAGGCCCTGTAGAATTTTACAAAAATGAACACAAAATTGAAATGAAAAGAGGTGCTGGGGGACTTGTTTCAACTCTTCTCCCATTAATGGAATCATTAAAGGGTACTTGGATAGCCAGTGCCATGACTTCAGCTGATGCAGAAGTTGCCAGATCTTTTCCAGATCACAGGGTCCCTATTCCTGAAGAAGATCCTAAATTTTGGGTTCCTTTTGTATTGGTGAATCGAGAACAATATGAGGATTATTACAGTGTAATAAGTAACCCCATTCTCTGGTTTGTCCAACATTATATGTGGAACAATCCTTACACTCCTAATATCGATGAAAAAACCCATACTGCATGGGATAAAGGTTATGTGTATCTAAATAAAAAATTCGCAGAAAAAGTAGTGCAAGAAGCTGAAAGAAATCATAATGAACCTTTAATTATGCTTCAAGATTATCACCTTTATTTATGTCCTTCTTTTATCCGGAAAGAATTGGGAGATATATTTTTAAGCCAATTCATCCATATTCCATGGCCACAATCCGAATATTTCCATATTATACCAGAATACATGAGAAAAGCCATAATCGAAGGATTGTTATCTAACAACATCCTAGGATTTCATATTCCCCGTTATGTAACTAATTTCATTCAATGTTGCGAAGAATTTGCTGACAAAGTTGATTATGAAAAGGGCATGGTCTGGTACAATGGAAATACCACTCATGTAAAAAGTTATCCTATTTCCATAGATTATGATAGTATTAAAGAAATGGCTGTTTCTAAAGAAGTTAAGGCTAAAGAAAAATTAATTAGAGAAATAAAAGGGGATAACTTTTTAATTTATCGAACTGATCGTGCAGACCTTAGTAAAAATATTATTCGCGGATTTGAAGCCTATGATCTTTTTTTAGAAAATCACCCAGAGTATCATGGCAAAGTAAAGTTCTTATCAACTGGAAAACCAACCCGCCAACAAATTAAAGAATACAAAGAATATTACGAACTCATCCAAAAAACCATCCATAAAATTAACCTAAAATATGCTCATGAGCGGTGGAAACCTATCGAATGCATATTTAGAGCAGATTATCAACTAGTAGTAGCAGCATTTAAAAATTATGATTGTCTAATTGTAAATCCCATTGCAGACGGCATGAATATAGTGCCTAAAGAAGCATCTGTAGTTAATGAAACCCAAGGCACAGTAATTTTATCGGAATATGCTGGTTGTTACGAAGAATTAAAAGATCATATCATTCCTGTGAATCCATTTGACATAAAACAAACCGCAGATGCATTTTATCAAGCCATTACTATGAGTAAACAAGAGAGAAGTGAAAGAATGGTATCTTTACAAAATATAGTTTCCCAAAGAACCATTTATAACTGGATAAGTGAACAATTTGCTGATTTTGAGAAAATAAGGGATATATAATTGTTTTCATAGAATTCGTTAATCTGCACTTTAAATAAAGTTATTTTAGACTTTAATAAGAATAAATTATAAAATACATATACTACTGAAGAATTTCTAAATGCAATTGGCTCTTCTTTAAGAGGATAACTTGATAAAAGAATAATTATACCTCCATTTTTAGGAGTTAGTTATTTACAATTGATTTATTATTTTGCAATAAGAATAAAAAGAAAAATTTGAATAAAATTTATATATTTAGTATAATATTTTGCCTGCATACTAACTCGTCTGGTTCATCGGTAGATAACCCTTCCCTCCCCGAGCAACCCTCGAAGCAGGCAGTCTGTCTAATGCTGGGTTTCTTCTATTCATACTAGGCTATCGCCCTGTCTTAAAAGGACCATAGGCATCAGTCGTAAAGATATGACAATAAGATATTGTTTAATTAAGTATTTAATTATTGTTTTTTTATTAAAAAGTTGTTAATAATGAGTTAATTGAAATAAAATTTTTTTTAGATTATATCCTTCTTTAGATATAATTCTATAAAAAAAGTTATAATGAATTAATAAAAGGGGGTTTGGGCAGATATAAATCCGCCCAATAAAAAGGGGGTGAAAATAAGTAGAGAAAACTCTACTTTGTTAAAATTTCTGAAATTTAAAAATATTTCAAACTATTAAAAATAGAATGTCAATTTTTATTTAATTTTATTTGTGTGATTATAAGGAATGGCCGGCAACGTCAAAAGCTTCCCATAGGAACACCCACAGTACCACAAAAAACGCAGGAGGACTTTACTTCTGGGATCGAAACGAGACCAGGTGTAACCCCACCGCTATGGTCGCCGAA
>JAUSNX010000003.1 GCA_030656015.1 Methanobacteriaceae archaeon | reverse complement strand
TGATGTTTGATTCACGTCAGTGGCGTGAATTCCACTAAAGCTTAAAAAAGCTAAACATAATGATAATACGAAAACTAGATTTAATTTTCGCGAAATTTTACCGCCTCCATATCAATGCCACTTTAAAAAGTCCAGATTATTAAAAAAACTTCAATAATAATCATGATGGTCAAATTAAGGTCACAATGATATTATTATATCACCGGTCACATCTTATATAAAGATTGTGATTTAAAATCAAGAAAAAGGCAGTATTTACACCTATTAAATCAAATAAGACTCAATTTGAGCTTTTTTTATTACACTATAAGAGAAAAGACTTCATAATACTTTATTTAAATAAATTCTCTTATGTTAGGGCTTTTTTGAAGAATAGGTTATTCTCGAAGTTTAAATTTAATTTATTAAATTATCTTTATTTGCACTTCAATAAGACACCTTATTTGATAGAAGTGATAAAGCAATATAATGTAATTTTAAAGAATATTATTTGATTTAAAGGCATACTTTTTAAAATAAAGATGTTTAATCTATTTAAATTATTTTTTAATATTATAAAAAATTTTAGTCTTTTAAGCCAAAAAGCATTTTTTGTCTATTAATTTTCCATAACTTATTAATAAACATTTTAATATTTTTAGAATTTAAATATTCTAATGGATTAAAAGTTTTTTAATAATAGTTTGAAAAAATAAAACCATGGAAATACAAATTTCTTTTAATAAAACTACTATAACCTGAACTTAGATCAAATCCTTTTTTTATATTCTGGTTCGTGGAAATTGATAATAAATTTCGTTCCTTTTTCATTAAATAGTTCCATCTCCCCATCTATTTGCTGGACTAACTCGTTAACCAGTTGTAATCCTAATGAGCTTGTATTCTTAAAATCAATATTTTCGGGAAAACCCATTCCATTATCACTAATTTCTAATTTAAATTGATCATTATCAAGTTTTTCAAGAATTATATTAATTTTTTTACTTGATTTGTTTTGGAATGCGTATTTTAAACTATTGGAAACTAATTCATTGATAATCAGTCCCAGAGGCATAACCGTTTCAATACTCATATTATAATTATTTAAATCCATTGTGATATCTAAACTACGGCCATCAAAGCCGTATGCATATGCAATATCAGCAATTAAATTTTGAACATAGTCTGCGAAGTCTATACTAGATAGATCTTTAGATTGGTACATTCTTTCATGAATTAAGGCCATGGAATGGATACGATTTTCACTTTCTTTATACTTTTCAAGAATCTCTGGATCATCAATTTCTTCAGATTGTAGGGATAATAAGACCGAGATTATTTGCAAATTATTTTTAACTCGGTGGTGAATCTCTCTTAATAAAATCTCTTTCTCTTTTAAAGATTCTTTAATCTTGTTTCCAGTTTTTTTATGTTCAGTTATATCAATTAAGGATATTAAAACTTCGTCAGCACCCTTCATGAAACTGAAAGTTGCATAAAAATCACGGATTTCTCCTTCTTTATTGATTAAATGGAATTCATAATTTTTAAAGTCATTAACATTACTTTCAAGATTCAATTGGTAATCTTGGAGCTTAGTATGATCTTTTTTGGCCATTAAATCCTTTAAATTATTATTTTCATTCTTATTTTCTTCATTTAAATTAAAAATCTCTTTAAAATGAGTGTTAGCTAATAGGATATTCATATTTTTATCCAATAAAAGCATAGCAGTACCCGTATTTTCAAAAATAGTTTTATACCCTTCTCTACTTTTCTTAAGTTCTATATTTGATTTTTCCAGTGATTTTAACATTTCATTAACTGAAATTGCAAGATTAGCTAACTCATCATCACCTAAAACTGGTATTCTGCCAGATAGGTCATTACTTTTACCAATGTCTAGAACACTGGATGTGATTTTATCTAGCCTGCGTAGGAGGTTACGATCCAGATAATTATAAATCAGAAAAGCTGCTACAATTCCGGATATTAATAATGATAAGGCCAGTAGCAATTTGGTTCTTTGAGAGCTTTTATATATGCTTCGGGGCATTTCTACTTTTAAAACGAGGGAGGGTCGTCCGGAAGAACTCCGGAGAATACTATATCCTGTTAAAAAATCATTACTGGTAATTTTTAGTATAATTGGGGACTGTTTAAGATTAGAATTAGAATTATTAATATTATTAAATACCTCCAGATCCTTAGAAGAATTAACAGGAGTTATAGATAATTCTGAATTCTCAGGAAGGCTATTTCCTGCATAGGTATCCAGATAACGGCCCATGATCATATAACCTGGGGACGGGCCTTCTCCCCCACTTCTTAAAACTGGCTTGGTTACCAGCATTAGTGGTCTTCCATTGATATATATGAATCCAGAGCTTTCTGTAGTATTTTTTTCTTGTAAATACTGTATATAATCCTTAGTAACGTTATTTACATTAGAATACATGGGTATTTCTTTTTTTGACTGTAAATTAACGGCTTTTGAAAAAACAATATCTCCTGAATTATTGGTAAAAATTATAAAATTAATTTTTAATCTAGAGAAAGTATCATTAATTAGACTACGCTCTTTAAAATTAGTATTATTATCTTTTACAAAATTATAAGCAGCGTCGTACTGGGACCAGTCATTAGCAGTATTATTTATAGAATCTAAATCATTATTAAGTGAATTGATCGTGTTTTTGAGTACCATGGTGGCGTACTGGTTTTCGGTATCCTCAGCAGCATTGATGAAAAAAAGCTCAGAGATTATAAAAAAACTTAAAATCAGGGAAAGTAATATTAAGGCCATTATAGCAAGTGTTTTTCTTCTTAATTTAATTTTATTTCCCCCATACTTCTTAGTTTTTTTACCCTGATTATTAGATTATTCTAAATGCTTTTTATGGATTTTTAGATGATATTACTTAATTATAGTTTCACTTTTTTATGAATTATTATGTTTAATTGATTAATAATAGATACTTTTAAATAATTAAATTTTTCCATTTTTTCAAATCATTTTTTAATAATTCGTTTAGTCTATTAGTTAAAATAGAAAATTTTATATATTCTAATGTTAAAGTTAAGTATAATTTGGAAATGACCCCCAAGCTGAGTCCGAGTCTCTGACTTTTCACCCCTTTACACAATTTTCCAAATTAGGGCTCAGCTTTTATTTTTATCTATTTTATTGTATTTTTTGTTTTTAATTTTTAATTTAATTCTTATTTTACATTTAAAAAAATAAAATAATTCTTCCTTAAAATAATTCTTCCTAATTAAATAACAGTCCAAGTATTGACTTAATTTTTTATATTCATCGAAATATAACTTTAAAATCTTTTTTTATATTTTAATTCTTATTTTCATTGTCGATTTGATTTTAATTATTAAATAATAACTATGGAATAATAAAAAATAAATAACTTTATATATTTAAACTTTTACATTAAACATTAGTCTTAGTTTATGGGTGAAACCATGAGAACCTTGTTTAAAAAAAAAGATATTGAAGAATGCTTGCACTGTAAAACAACAGGCGAAAAACTTAAAAGAACATTAGGACCTTTTCAGTTAATTATTATGGGAATCGGGGCCATAATCGGCGCTGGAATTTTTATAGTGACAGGTATAGGGTCGGCCACCTCTGGACCATCATTAATAATCTCATTTATAATAGCAGCCCTGGCCTGTAGTCTCACGGCCCTTTGTTACGCTGAAATGGCTTCTATGATCACTGTTACCGGAGGTATATATACTTATACGCAGGTTACCATTGGAGAAATCGGGGCCTGGATAATAGGATGGACCAGCATACTTCAGTACATAATAGCAGGAGCTTCCGTGGCTATTGGATGGTCATCATATGTGGTAGGATTTCTAGCATCCATGGGAATGGCTTTACCTGTTTTTTTAACATCTTCTCCCCTCAATGGAGCAGGAATGGTAAATTTGCCTGCCTTTTTAATTATTGTTGTATTAAGTGCCATATTAATAAAAGGAACTCAGGAAAGTGCCAAGATAAATGCTTTTTTTGTCTTTATTAAGCTGGCAGTGATCCTTCTTTTTGTGGTAGTGGGATACCAGTTTATAAATCCTGCTAATTATCATCCCTTTGCTCCTCATGGGATATCTGGAATATTTCAGGGAGCAGCAATTGTATTCTTTGCCTACATAGGATTTGATACTATTGCTTCTGCAGCTGAAGAGACCAAAAATCCACAAAGGGCTCTTCCCATAGGAATTATATGTTCTCTGGCTGTTTGCTCTTTAATTTATATCGTTGTTACGGGAGTGATGAATGGTATGGTAAATTTCAGTATGTTTGCTAATAGTGAGGCCCCTATAATGCTGGCTTTACAATCAGTAGGGGCTAACTGGGCCACAACCATCATAACCATAGGTGCTATTGCTGGTTTGACCACAGTTATTCTGGTTAATTTATTTGTGGTTCCCCGTCTCATATTTGCCATGTCCCGGGATGAATTGCTTCCTAAGAAATTGACTCATGTGCACAGCAAATTTAACTCCCCAGCAATAAGTATAATCCTGGTGGGAGGAATATCTGCCCTGGTCGCTGCATTTTTACCTATGGGAGACATATTTGAACTGGTTAATATTGCAGCTTTATCTGCATTTATTTTTCTAGCTATTTCCGTTATTTATCTAAGAAAAAGTCACCCCCACATCCCTCGAAAATTCAAGTGCCCTCTGGTTCCCATAATCCCGGTGGCCTCTATTATTGCCTGCTTGGCTTTAATAACACAACTTACTTTTTTAACCATTAAAATATTCGCCGTCTGGTTAATATTGGGTCTGGTAGTCTACTTCGCGTACCGGAAATATAAAAACTCCCGAAAAGAGGATGATAAAGAAGTAGAAATGGGAGAAACGGATGATGCTATTGTTTTAGGTGCTCTAATACCTGAGAAAGAAACAGGAAAATGAATAATTGGTGAAAATGTGAAAAGAATTTTTGCCAAAAAACCAATTAATGATTTATCTTCTGATAATGATGATAAAACTTTAAAAAGAAGTATTGGTCCTATTAATCTAATAATAATGGGCCTGGGATGTATTATTGGAGCAGGGATATTTATTGTTACTGGTGTGGCCTCAGCCCACTATTCTGGTCCAGCTCTTGTTTTGTCATTTGTTTTATCAGCCATTGCCTGTATTTTCACAGCTCTTTGTTATGCCGAGTTCGCCTCCATGATCCCCATATCCGGAAGCGTTTATACTTATACCTATGTGGCCCTGGGAGAAATTTGGGCCTGGATGATTGGATGGGTCTTAATGTATGAATACCTGATTTCCGCTTCTGCGGTGGCGGTGGGCTGGTCATCATACATAGTAGGATTATTTAGCTCAGCCGGAATTATTTTACCCCAAATAATCACTGCACCTCCGGGAACCGGACTTATTAATTTACCCGCACTTTTTATAATTGTTTTATTAACAGGGATACTAATTCTAGGAGTAAAGGAAAGTACTCGTTTCAATGCTATTATTGTCTTGGTTAATATTGCCATTATTTTGCTATTTGTCATAGTGGGAATAAATCACATAAACTCTGCTAATTACCATCCCTTCATGCCTTACGGGTTCTCGGGTGTACTTCAGGGAGCGGCAATGGTATTTTTTGCCTACATAGGATTTGATGCTGTTTCTACTGCTGCGGAGGAGACTAAAAATCCGCAAAAAACCATGCCTATTGGAATTATTGGTTCGCTAATCATAAGTTCTATTTTGTATATTGTGGTAGCTGCGGTTTTAAACGGGATGGTACCCTATAATTTATTAGATACTTCATCTCCAGTTACTTTTGCCCTGAAAAGTGTAGGTGTCAACTGGGCAGCTTCAATTGTGTCTTTTGGAGCTCTTTTTGGACTTACCTCTGTACTATTAACCAGTCTATTTGGACAGACCAGGATTTTTTATTCCATGTCTCGGGATGGTCTTTTACCAGAAATATTCTCACATTTGCATGAAAGTTTCAGATCGCCGGTGCTTTGTATTCTTATTGTTGGTATTTTAGCAGCCTTAATCGCTGCTTTTTTCCCTTTAAATGTTATAATTGAACTGGTGAATATTGGTACACTTTCTGCCTTTATTTTTCTGGCCTTATCAATTATTATTCTGAGAAAACAGCACCCAGAAATACCCCGGAAATTTAAATGTCCCCTAGTTCCATTAATACCAATTTTGTCCATTGTTTTCTGTTCATTTTTAATATTTCAGTTATCCCATACCACTCTGGAACGATTTGGTATTAGTTTATTGATTGGTCTGGCTGTTTATTTTGCTTATGGTATGAAAAATAGTAATCTTAGAGCAAACGATGGAGATTGTAAATTGAATGTAAAATTTATGATTAAGTATATTCAAAAATTTATGCAAAAATTAAACTACAGTTATTTTAAAACCATTTTTAATCATATATTCTATTTGAGGGGGTTTAAAAAATTATAGGCCATCCTAAAGGATTGTATGTATTATTTTTAACTGAAATGTGGGAGCGTTTTAGTTACTATGGTATGAGAGCTATTCTTTCATTGTATATGCTCCAGGCCCTTTTCTATAATTTCGCCTTTACTTCCACTATATATGGTTATTACACGGGATTGGTCTATTTAACGCCATTGATTGGTGGATATGTGGCTGATAGGTACTGGGGCAACCGGAAATCTATTATTGCTGGGGGTATTCTCATGGCTCTGGGCCAGTTTTCTCTGGCCTTCAGTAGTTTTCTATACACGCCATTAAATAGTATTTCGCATGGATTTTTTAGCTTTAATCATCAGGAAATATTCTTTTTATTAGGCTTGTTTCTACTTATTATAGGTAACGGATTCTTTAAACCTAATATTTCTACCATGGTGGGTTCTTTATATGCTAAAAACGATGAAAGAAGAGATTCTGCATTTACTATATTTTATATGGGGATTAATATTGGTGCGCTCATAGCACCTCTGGTGGTTGGATTACTGGGAGATACAGGTAATCCGGCTGATTTCATGTATGGCTTTCTGGCCGCAGGTGTGGGAATGATAATTGGACTCACTGTTTTTGTTATAGGTAAGAATAAATATCTCATAACTCCTGATGGTGATTCTGTGGGTGTTACACCTGTACATCAGGTAAATAATCTTCATCCTGAATTGTTAATGGATCAAAAAGGATCTTTAAAAGGTAGTACATCAAATCCTTTGAATAATAATAATAATAATAATAATAATAATAATAATAATAATAATAATAATAATAATAATAATAATAATAATAATAATAATAATAATAATAATAAACCATTAACCTTCATTGAAAAGCAGAGAATTGGAGTAATTTTCATTCTATCCTTTTTTGTCATCTTTTTCTGGACTGCATTTGAACAAGCCGGAGTTTCTTTAACTTTTTTTGCTCAGCAAAATGTTGATCGAATGGTAGGTATAGTTAATTATATGATTCCGGCCAGCTGGTTCCAATCTGTTAATCCGCTGGCCATACTTCTATTTGCCCCATTATTTGCCCTACTATGGCCTATACTTAATTCTAGAAATTTAGAACCATCACTACCTTCAAAAATGGCCATAGGTTTAATCTTTCTTTCGGGAGGATTTTTACTACTTACTTTACCTGCGGGGATGATTGATGCAGGAACAACTTCAGTTAGTCCACTTTGGCTGGTGGCCATTTATGTAATGATGACTTTTGGTGAGTTATGTTTATCACCTATTGGATTATCAGCGGTTACTAAACTTTCACCAGCAAGATTTGTTTCTCTTTTGATGGGAGTATGGTTTTTATCTGCTGCTGCCTCCAATATATTGGCCGGATTTTTGTCATGCCTATATCCCGATCCTTCTAGAACTGTAGTTCCCACCTTATTTGGAATCCCTATTACGGGATTGGAAACTTTTTTCATGATATTCGTGGCAATGTCGGCTATAGCAGCCATTATTTTATTATTAATCAGAAAAAAACTGGTTAAAATGATGCATGGAATTAAATAATTTTTTAAATGGAAATTAAAAATGAGCAATAATATTGGTCAAAAAGAATATTTGAAGTGAATATGGGCATTATTTAAAAAAATATTTAAAAAAATTTAAAATCTGGGATTAATTTGCTGATTTTTTATCTTCTTCATTTATTCTTATTTAATTAATAGAAAGATTTAAATATACAAACTTTTACATTATAATTGAGAATAAAAATATAGATATTATATGAGGTGAATTAAGATGTATGATGGATATCTTCAAGGAATGACATCAGAATCCCTTCTAAAAGCACTGAAAGATCTTCCTTTATTAATATTTGCTATAGGTCTTGGAATTTTGTATTTAACTGTCTGTTTAATGGACTGTATTGTTTGTCGTATTCAGTACTATTCAAAATTAAATTTAAACCGTGTTAAACATAGAGTTTTTCAATCAGCAAACCATTAACTATATTTATCAATAATATAATTATTTTTCAAATTATTTTTATATAGTATTTGCAGCAAAGGTAGATATTCCGATTACTCTGACGGGATATCTACCTAAAATACTAAAAATAAACAATATCAATAACTTAATTTTAGATGATAATTTCCTTTTAAACAATTAATCCAGGATTATTATAATTTATTTCACCCAAAAACAAATAATATCTTATTTTTAATTTATTTTCTTTTTAATAGCCCTATCAAATAAAATTATTTTTATATATTTAAAGAATAATTTATATATTAAAACTTTTAAATCTTTATTTAATAATTTAGTAAAGAAATTAAAGATAAATTATAGTAAAGGGGATATCCATGGGATGTATTACAATTTGTATATCAGATGAATTAGAAATTGCTTTTAGGAGAATAGCCAGATTATCATATGGTGAAAAGCAGGGGAAAATGTCAAGAGCCGCTGAAGAAGCATTGTATCAATGGTGCATGCAGAAGATTGAGGAACTTGATGTGGATGAAAAGGATATTTTCGATTGAGGGGGTGTTGTAATGGATAAAAATCAGAATGATTCTCAAAAAATGGATGCAATTTTTGGTGAAGTCGATAAATATCTAAAAGAAAAGGAAGAATTCATAAAAGAATCTGTAATTGGATCACGTATCCTCAATGAACTGGAAGATTATAATCTAGATGTAGGATTGAAAAAAACTTATCTCTGCATCAATAAAGAACAGGAAAATGTTTTTAATATACTTACTAAAGTCACAGAACACTTTATTCAAGCATATGGTGGAACAACTATCATTTACCCTAAAGGAGATAGTATTTGTTTGGAATTAATCACACCTAAAAGAGGAGTATAGGTGGAATAATGTCAGAAGTAAAAATCTTAATTGTAGAAGATGAACGCATACTGGCATTGGGTCTGAAAAAGAAACTGGAAAAACTGGGTTTTATGGTTACAGCCACGGCTTCTACTGGTGAGGATGCCATAAAAAGCGTTAAATCAGATAAACCTGATTTAATATTAATGGACATAGTCCTCAAAGGAGAAATGGATGGAATTGACGCAGCTAAATTAATAATAAGCATGCATGATATCCCAGTTATTTATTTAACTGCCTATGCTGATGATAAAACAATTAATAGGGCCGCCCAGACTTATCCTTATGGATATTTGATGAAGCCTTATAAAGAAAGAGAACTTAAGGCCAATATTGACATGGCACTTCACAAGTTCCAGCATGAACAAGAAAGCCTAATGGATTTTGAAGATGTTTATGTGGATGTGACCAACTTCATTGATCAAAAGAATGAAAATATTAGTCAGACCATTTTAAATGATTATGGTGTGGCAGGTCCTCTGGATATTGATGTTAGTTTGGAAAAAGTCTATGTTTCTGCTGAGCGAAGCAATAAAGATTCTTATGAAGTTTTTTACAAACTTTTGCATCGTTTAATGCCTAAATTTATAGCCTCCGACTCAAAAATACTAGTATATTCTAAGGGAGATAATCTCTGTTTGGAATTTCCTAAAATATAATTTTTTCTTTTTTTAGATAATTATTCTGATTTTAATGTTTTACGAAATTCTGGGTTTATTTATATTTATATTTTAATTTTAATGTAAAAGTTTAATTATTTAAAGGTTGCTTATAATTAATTAGTAAATTATGGTTAAGATATACTTAGGAAATTTTAAAGGTGAGGAATAACATGGAAGAAAAAAGATTCATAGACCTTTTAAATAAAGAACTAGTAAAATCATTAGGTTGTACTGAACCAATAGCCATCACTTATGCAGTAGCTATTGCTAAAAGGCAATTGGGCACTAGTATTATTAAAAAGGTAGTTATTAAAGCCAGCCGTAATTTACTCAAAAACGCTATGAGTGTATCCCTCCCTGGGACAACTAGCTATGAAATTAATCTTTCATCGGTCTTAATGGCCGGGGCCCTGGGAATTATTAAACCAGATATAGAGAAGAATCTGGAAATATTAAATGATATAAAAAAATTGGACATAGAAAATGCCAAAGAATTAATTAGTGATGGTTTAATTAATGTAGAACTTCACGATTCCAAATCGAAATTCTACCTGGAAGTAACCATTGAATCTATTACCTCTAAAGTTAGAGTTGTGATAGAAAATTCCCATACCAATGTTGTTTTAATAGAAGTTGATGGGGAAATAATTAAAGAAACTCCTTTGATTATTCCTAATCAATCCAAAAATGAAAATATGGATTTTTTAAATATGGATTCGATTTTAGAATTTGTGGATAATGTGGATTTAAAGGAACTGGAAATTATTAAAAATAGTATAGATATCACTAAAAAAATCTGTGAAGAAGGACTAAATAATTCTTATGGCCTTAATGTAGGTAAAAATATTGAATCAAACATGGATAATGGTTTTTTCTCCATGGATATCATTTCCAAAGCCATTTCATTAACTGCTGCTGGTTCTGATGCCCGAATGTCTGGTTGCACTTTACCAGCTATTAGTAATTCTGGCAGTGGTAATCAAGGTATTTCTGCTACCATGCCGGTGGTGGTTGCTGCTGAGCAAAGGGGTATTGATACAGAGAAAAAAATTCGAGCAGTGACTTTAAGTAACCTGGTTACTATTTACATCAAATCACATTTGGGACGATTATCTGCCATGTGTGGTGCTATTATTTCTTCTATGGGGGCTTGTTGTGGGATCACTTTTATTCTAGGTGGTAAAAAAAGAGAAATTGAATCTGCACTCCAGATAATGATGGCTAATGTAACGGGAATGATCTGTGATGGGGCCAAATCGGGATGTGCTTTAAAAGTATCTACTTGTACTTATGCTGCATTTCAGTCTGCACTCTTAGCAGTATCTGGAGTTTCTATAAGTGAAAAAGAAGGCATTATTGAAAAAAACCTTGAAAAAACAATAGAAAATTTTTGTACTTTAGCTAATACTGGAATGAAAGAAGCAGATAGACTTATTCTGGAAATGATGATGGAAAAGAGCTATTCATAGATTAGCTTGCTTTATGAATAACTTAAAAATTTGAATTGAATCATAGATTTTAATCATAGATTTTCTAAAATAATTCATTCAATATTTATTTATTTATGAAATAAATTTTTTTAAAAATGATTTTTACAGAAAAATGAAAATAGATTACTATAATGATCATATTCACTAAATTCACGGGGGAATTAAATGGAAAGCGCAAAAATTCTGGTGGTAGAAGATGAAAGCATTTTGGCTCTAGGATTAAAACATAAACTGGAAGATATGGGCCATACTGTATTAGATATGGTTAATACGGGTGAAAAAGCTATTAAAGCTGCTCAAGAACATATTCCAGATATTATTTTAATGGATATTGTTTTAAAAGGAAATATGGGTGGTATTGAAGCTACAAAAATTATCCGTAAGCAGATGAGTGTTCCTGTAATTTATCTCACCGCCTATGCTGATGAAGAATTAATTCAAAGGGCCAAAGTAACTGAACCCCATGGTTACCTAGTCAAACCTTATATGTCCAATGAATTAAATGCCAATATTCAGATGGCTCTTTATAAACATAGTTTATCTAAAAAAAAAGCTGAAAAAATTAAAAAATCAGTATTGGAAGATTTTAACTCTTGCATTGATAAAATTAAAGATAGTTCCAATACAAATAACGAATCAGATGTGCGAAAACTCCTTTTTGTTGTATTTGCTAAAAGATTAGAAGCAGATTGGAAGCCCGATTTTATGAAAAATAATGATAAAAATGGAATTAATGAATCTTCTTCCGGTGGGGAAATTTTTGAATCTTATTTAATCTGGTTAATGAACCAGCTTAATAATATTGGAATTAAAAATACCTTTAAATCTAATTCTCACCAATTATGTATGAAATTTGAAAATTGTCCCTGGATAGAGGAATCCCAAAAAATCCTATCTTTTGTTTAATTGTAAATCTATTCTAACAAGAAGTTTTGAGTGGACTAATCTGGAAGGAGAAATTATTAACAAATCCACTATGGCCAACGGATCTTCAGAATGTGTGTTTTCATTTAATTTTTAAAATAAATATTTAATTAACACATTTTATCCAAGAAATATTAATAAAGAAATAAATTATTGTGGTGGAATTTTTCTAATTCTTATAAAAAACTTTTATAAACCAATTTATAGTCTATTTTTTTAAGTCTTTTCATAAAAACTACTAATTTTATTTTCATATTATCCATTTTACAGATTAAAAAAAACTAATAATACTCTATTTAAGTAGTTATGTTAGATGAACAGGTTTGTGAGGTAATGGATACAAAATAATTTTCCCATTCATCTACATACTAATTGTTAATGTAAAAGTTTAAGTATTTAAATATTCCTATTAACTTTATGGTGATAAATTGTATGAAGTAGGAAAAACGACAAAACAAGCAAATTTTCGTAAAATATTAGCTAATTTTTCTTTATTTCAAGATATATTTAATATAATTAAAAATAATTTAAAAATAAAATATAATAGGCCTGGATTTAAATCCTCACCTATTCAAATTAATTTATTTGCTCATTAATATTAGTAATTACTATTTACTAATTTAATAAATCTAATTCTTTACTTCTTCAATTTCGTCATTAAACACTTGTGCTTGACCATTACGCAATATATGAAGATTATTTCCCATTCGGTAACCTTCTTCCTCAGCCAATTCGGCGTAAGCAGTTAACATTTCCAGATCTCCGTGAGATGGAATTATATGTGCTGGGTTAAGCATTCTAATGAAATTACGGTGATCTTCACGACCAGCGTGGCCTGAAACGTGAGCATTGGTGAATATACGAGCACCCTTTGATTTTAAACGTCGCTCTAAAAGGTTACGATTGGCCTTATTTAAGGGATTAGGTATAACTGGAGCAGAGAATATTATATTATCTCCATGTTGTACATTGAAACTTGTTTTTTCATTAGCTATTCTAGGAAGTAGTGCATCTGGCTCTCCCTGATGGCCAGTGGCTAAAAGCACATAATCTTCTCTGTTCTCATCTGCTAAAGTCAGGGCCCTATTAATTGATTTAGGACTTCCATATATGCTACTATTTTTAGGAAGTTTTAATATCCCCATGGTTTCGGCAAGACTACAGTATCTTTCCATAGAACGGCCGAGTAGCAACATTTTACGGTCGCTTTTGGCTACTATTTCGCTTATAGCCTGTATTCTTTCTATGTGAGATGCAAAGGTAGTGACTATTATTCCCTCTTCTTCTTTTAATGGTTGTTCCATTATATCTTCAAGAACTACTCTAGCTACCCTTTCTGAATGGGTTATTACCTGATCATATTCTGCAGCACGGGTGGAATCCACAATAAATGCTAGAACTCCTTTTTCACCCAATTCCCGGAATCTCTGATAATCTGGTGGCGGGGAAAGTTTCTGGTGATTATCAAACTTGAAATCATTAGAGTAAACTACTATTCCCTCTGATGTGTGTAAAACTGGTGTAACTGCCTGAGGTATACTGTGTGTGGTGTGCACAAATTCTAAGGTTACATCTGGTGATATTTGACATTTTTCACCGGAGTTTAATACTTGGAGAGGATTATTGAACTTAAATTTCCTTTCTCCTTTAATGATACGCTCTATTAATGCCATGGTATATGGGGTTGCAATAATAGGGGCCTCATATCTCTGTGCCAGCTTGGCCACTGCACCTATGTGATCCAGGTGTCCGTGGGTGAAAACTATGGCCTTGACCTTTCCATTAACATCTTTCATAAGGGTGTCATCAGGTATGACGCCCCTTTCTATAAGGTCTAAACTATGCATTTTTTCTATATTGGTATCTTCGTGAATATGGAGTCGATCGAGGTGGATTCCCATGTCGAATATTATAACATCTTCGCCTACCTTAACGGCGGTCATGTTTTTACCCACTTCCTCGTATCCTCCCATTGCTATTATTTCAATGCTCATATATTAATCTCCTAATTGATTCCTATTTTTAAATTATTCAACAAATCTGGTGCTGAATTCAGCAACAAATAATTCAATTTTTTTTAAAGAGTGAATTTATTTAATTCTTTATTAAATTGGCCCATTTCACTGTTGGGACTTATTTTATAGTGTTATCCTGAATTTATTGATGATCAATGTTTATATCTGGTAAATTTTCAATTATATCTATTTGTTCAAATCTCAATTAATTATTATTTATTTGTCTTTATTATTTTTATTTTAAATGGTTTCTTAGATGCATTAGTTATTAAATTGACATTTCTAAATCTTATATTTGATAAAAATAGCCTAATTTCTTTTCTAATTGCTAATATTATATATTTGCCCCGGGAATTTCCATAAAAATATTAGATTTACTATTACACAGATAATAAATCCTTAATTCTTATAAAAATTAAGAAACCACTTTAAATAAAAAATCAAAAGTACAAAAATAATGATTTATAAATTTAAAATATATTCTTATTGTTAATTTATATTCAATTAACATGCTTTATATAGTTTATGGGATTTTTTTATAGATAATTAATTAAAATAGTGTTTTTAATGATTTTATAAATTAGAATGACTATTATTGAGAAAATATAAACTAAAATAAAAAAACAAGCTGAAAATGATGATAATTTTTAATATAAAATAAAATTTGTTTAAAACGTGCTAAACCAGTGTAATATTAGATATAAAAATAGAATTTGTACTTAAAAAAATAAAAGAAATGTTAGGGATATTTCCCTAACATCTAAAATGGCAGTGAAGCATATCTGGCTTTAAATTTAACCAGACTCCAACTTCTAACTACGCCCAGACTGTTTCTGGAACTGGTAGCATCTGCTTTTAACCATTTTCCATTGACATAGACTTCTGAGAAGACATGACCATAAGTGCTTCCACTGCTAAATCTAGCACTTGCATGTACATATCTAGATTGTATGCCTACGGCCCTCATTAAAGCATTAATGAGGTGAGCATGATCTACACAGTTTCCTTTTCTGTACTGGAGAGTTTTAACTGCTCCGTATTTGCTGTTGTAGTAAAAACTGTAAGCCAGGTGATCCCTAACCCAGTTGAATATTTTGGTTGCTTTGGAACTGTAGGAAGTAGCACCGCTAGTTATTGTTTTGGCCACTGATTTTATAGTTGAAGCAGTGACTTGACAATTTTTACTTGAAATCAAATATGGATTTTTGCTAAATGTTGTCGTTGCTGCTGCTGTTGCTACTGGTTTAGTTGTAGTTAATTTAGTGACTGTTTTGTATCTGATCTGGTAGGTCCACTTGTAAGTATAGGTGTAGTAAGTTTTTTTCACTTTTTTGTAGACATACTTGTATTTCCAAGTATATTTGTTTTTGGTATACCATTTCCCGTGGTATTTATACTTGACCTTGTAGTATCTCTTGTATTTTACCTTTACTTTCTGGTTTACATACTTGGTATGAGCAACTTTCACTTTAGCCTTATACCAGTATTTGTAAGGTACCTTAACTGTAACATTGTAATACGTTGTGTTATTAGCTACACCGCTACTGGTACTTGTTTTCACTGTTGAATCATTGGTGCTGCTGTTAATTGTCGAAGCACTGGTGCTAACTGTTTGATTTGTTGCTGGGACTGTATTGTTAGTTATATTCTGTAATGTTCCATCACTAGTTTTATTTGCGTTTTCCAGTGATGTTTGATTCACGTCAGTGGCGTGAATTCCACTAAAGCTTAAAAAAGCTAAACATAATGATAATACGAAAACTAGATTTAATTTTCGCGAAATTTTACCGCCTCCATATCAATGCCACTTTA